>PMND01000149.1:28229-31792 GCA_003161955.1 Ignavibacteriota bacterium
GAGGGGCACTACAAGGTCAACAAGTACAAGCTCAATTTCACCCCGGACATCGTCTACGGCAACGCGGGGTACGACACATTCTACGGCGTCACCGGATCCACAATCATGGCGTTCAGCGATCTGATGGGGGACCATCAGATTATCTTCTCGACGAATCTGCTCCTCGACCTTAAGAACAGCGACTTCGCCCTCCAGTACTACTACCTCCCGAACCGCATGGATTTCGGCATCGGGGGATTTCACAGCGCACGGTTCATTGCACTCCTCGATCAATACGGTGGGAGCATCTACCGCTTTCAGACGTACGGGGCGTCCCTCTCCGCCATGTACCCGTTCGACCGGTTCGACCGCCTGGATATGGCGCTGAACTGGTTCACGATATCCAAGGAGAACATGGAGGTGTCTGAAGCGCCCGCCGAGAACCTTACTGTGATCGTGCCGCAGATCTCGTACACGCACGACACGTCGCTCTGGGGTTACACGGCGCCGATGCTGGGATCCCGCTACAAGCTCACCCTGTTCGGGACCCCCAGGTTCGGCGAGAGCGGCATCAGCTTCGTCAACGCGACGGGGGACTATCGGACGTACCTCCGCCTGGGGCGCAATTATAGCCTGGCCTTCCGGGTGGCTGGAGGAGGGAGCTTCGGTGCGAATCCGCAGAAGTTCATCGTCGGCGGGACGTCCAACTGGATCAACAGGACGTTCACCAACGACTATATCCCGTTGACGAACGCTTCGGATTACATATTCCTGCAGGCGGGCGTACCGCTTCGCGGATACGATTACAACGCGCAGATCGGTTCAAAATACGGCCTGTTCAACTTCGAGTTCCGCTATCCCCTCTTTGCGTTCCTCCAGGCAGGGCCCCTGCCGCTGGGACTGCAGAGCCTCGCCGGCGTCATGTTCTTCGATATGGGATCGGCATGGGACAGGGGGAGGGATTACGTGGCATTCACGCATGACGAGAACGGCAGCCTCGTCTCCCGTGATCTTCTGATGGGAATGGGGACCGGCGCGCGGATATTCTTCCTCGCATTCCTCGTCCGGTTCGATATAGCCTGGGCATGGGATGTTCACTCATTCTCCCCGCCCAAGTACTACTTCTCGCTCGGCACCGACTTCTGACCGCGCTGTCATTGCGATGGGACGCTTTTGGCCTCCCCGAAGTAACCTGCAACCCTGGCCCGCTTCAATTCAGCGGCAGCCTCACCGTAAAAACCGACCCCTTCAGGACCTCGCTCTCCACCGTAATCGTCCCCCGGTGCAGTTCCGCGATCCACTTCGCGATGGAGAGCCCGAGCCCGGTTCCCCCCATCTCCCGTGAACGTGCCTTGTCCACCCTGTAGAACCGGTCGAATATCCGCGGGAGGTCCGCATCCGGGATGCCGATCCCCGTATCGCTCACCCGGAACACCACCAACCCGTTTTCCCTTTCCAGTGCCAGCGTCACTTTCCCCCCGTCGGGCGTGTACTTGATCGCATTGTCGATCAGGTTCAGGAAAAGCTGCCGGAGTCTGAGCCTGTCCCCGACGATCATGACGGGGGAGCCCGCCTCAAGCGTTACCGCGATGTGTTTCTCGGAGGCGAGTATGCAGCTGTCCTCGAAGAGCTCATCGAGGAGGGTTTTCATGTCCACCTCCGAGAACTCGGCGCGGTAGAGTCCCCTGTCGGCCTTGGCAAGCGTCAGGAGGTTGTCGATGATGGACGTGAGGCGCAAAATCTCTTCAAGCGTGCTCTCAAGGACACGCCGGTATCCTTCCGGGGTCTTCGGACTCCGCAGGGCGATCTCGATCTCCCCGCGGACGATGGTCAGCGGCGTGCGGAGCTCGTGGGAGGCGTCGGCCGAGAACTGCCTGATCCGGAGGAAGGACTCATGGAGGCGCCGGATCATGTCGTTGATTGTCACCGTCAGCCTGCCGATCTCGTCATCGCTCGGTCTCAGGGGGAGCGACTGGTCGAGGCTCTCCGCGGTGATGCGCCGGGTGCGCCTGGTGATGTCGTCCACGGGAGAGAGGGATTTCTTGGCGAGCGCAAACCCGCCGAACACGGAGACCAGCAGCGCGATCGGGAACAGCACGAGAAAAATCACATAAAGGCTTTGGAGCAGGTCCCGCACCTCCGAAAGCGGGTACCCGACGAGGTACGTGTAGCTTTCGTCACGTGCGAGCGCGATCCTGACCGGCTCACCGTTCAGCCAGCCCGTCGTGAGGACCGTCCCGTTCACGGCCACCGTGTCCATGATCACCAGGCTGTCGGTCCCGAGGTTATACGACCGATAGATGATCGTCCCTCTGCGGTCTGCGAACTGAATGTAGATCTTCTTCGGGCTCTGGAGCGTGTGCTTGAATATCTGGTTCCAGATCTCGTCCGCCTCCTCGGTGGTGTCCTTTTCGGCGGCTTCCTGGGTTGCGGGGATCTGCCCGGCTCTCTTTCTGATCATCGTGTCGATCGAGCGCTTTCCGGGCTTTACCTTCGACTCCTGCGGCTGGATGAAGTCGCGTACCCACCGGACTTCGTTCTTGAGGGAGAGATCGAGGTTCTCCGAGAGCGTTTTGCTTGTGTAATAGTAGGAGAGCGCCCCGAACAGCAGCATGGTGGAGAGCACGAGCAGCGTGTACCAGAGCGTCAGCCGGGCCCGTATGGACTGTATCCGGAGGTTCACGGTCTCATTCTTTCCGGAGGACGTACCCGACCCCCCGTACCGTATGGATCAGCTTGCCGGTGAACCCGGACTCGATCTTCGCGCGAAGGTGGTTGATGTACACGTCGATAAGGTTGGTTCCGGTGTCGAAGCTGTAGTCCCAGATATGTTCCGAGATGATCGATCTGCTCAGCACGCTCCCTTTGTTCCTGAGAAAGAACTCGAGCAATGCGTATTCCTTCGCGGTCAGGTCGATCGGCGTTCCCGCGCGGTTTGCCTTGTGCGAGACCGTGTCCAGCTCCAGGTCCGCGAACTTCAGGAGCGTGGTCTTGTCAAGCACCCCCCGGCGGAAGAGCGAACGGATGCGTGCCAGGAGCTCTGCGAAAGCGAACGGTTTCGTGAGGTAGTCGTCCGCCCCGCTGTCGAGTCCCGCCACCTTGTCTTCAGTGGCGGTTCTTGCCGTGAGCATCAGTATCGGCGTCGTCCCTCCCGACTTCCGGTACGACCTCGTCAGCTCGAGCCCGCTCAGCGCGGGGAGCATCACATCGACGATGAGGAGATCGTAATTTCCGGTCTGCGCCGACCGGAGTCCCCCTTTGCCGTCGGGTACCGTGTCCACGAGATAATGCTCCCCCTCAAGCCCGTCTTTGATCATGAGGGCAACTTTCGGGTTGTCCTCGACGACGAGGATGCGCATAGCCTGTGTCGCGGTCGGCGGTGTCATTTCACAGGAAAAATAGCGGATTTCGTCGCGACTTGCAAAAGTGTTCCCCGTCCGGAATCCCGCGCGGAACTCTTCCGAATCACTTTCCCTCCGGAAGTGCGAACATCTCCCGGGAGGAAAACGCCAGGAGGAGCAAGACCGCCGCGAGTATTGATCCGGTGCGCATATGTCCCCCCTACTTCTTCTCGAGAAACCGCT
>PMND01000032.1:0-23408 GCA_003161955.1 Ignavibacteriota bacterium
TTTCGTCCACCGGGGACATGTCCCCGTATAGCCTATATCAAAGAGCGGTGTGCAATGCCTGTGACGGAGAACAACACCGTCATGCGTTGGTCTTCTGACGGATCGCTTTGCTCGCCAGATCGCGCAGGTAATACAGTTTCGCCCGTCTCACCACACCATCCTTCACTTTTTCGATCTTGGCGATCCGGGGGGAATGCAGCGGGAAGATGCGCTCGACCCCGACACCGTCGGAGACTTTGCGGACGGTGAATGTTGCATTCATGCCGGAACCGTGCCGTCCCAGGACGACGCCCTGGAACTGCTGTATGCGCTCCTTATCCCCTTCGACGACACGTACGTGAACGTTCACGGTGTCTCCGGGGGAGAATGGCGGTATGCCGCTTTTCATCTGCGTCGCTTCAACAAGCTTCAGTTTCTCCATAGCTCTCTCCAGTGCACTGACGTTTATGTTTGTTCCATCAAATCTGTCCGTCGCTCCTGCGTCCGGCTGCGGCGCTGCGCCATGCGCCACGCTGCGATCTCTTCGTGGTTGCCGGAGAGGAGCACCTCGGGAACGCGCATCCCCCGGAAATCCGGGGGCCGCGTGAAGGACGGCGCATCGAGCAGTCCGTCCTGAAACGAATCCGTGAGCATCGATTCGCCGTCATGCAGCGCCCCCGGTATGAGGCGCACGATGGCGTCAATAAGCACGAGCGCCGGCAGCTCCCCCCCCGTGAGGACATAGTCCCCGATGGAGATCTCTCTCGTGACCAGGCTCTGCCGGATCCGCTCGTCGATCCCCTTGTAGTGCCCGCACAGGAGTATGAGAGAGTCCTTCATCGAGAGCGCGTTGGCGGATGACTGCGTGAACCGCTCGCCGTCGGCGCTGAGATAGATGACGTCGTCGTAGCGGCGCTGCTTCGTGAGGAACTCGACGAGCGCAAAGACCGGTTCCGCTTTCAGGATCATCCCCGCGCCGCCGCCGTACGGAGCATCATCGATCGTCCGGTGCCTGTCCGGCGCATAGTCACGGAGATCGTGCACGACGATCTCAACGATCCCTTTCTCCCGCGCCTTTCCGAGTATGCTCTCGTCGAGCGGACCCGCGAGGAGGCCCGGGAACCCCGTCACAACATCGATCCTCATCGCCACTCCACCCTTGTCACTCCATCATCCCTTCGATCAGCCGCACGGTCATTGTCCGCGCACCGAGATCCACAGACTGTACAAACTCCTTCACCGCGGGGATGAGTATCTCCCCCCTGTCTCCCCGCACAACGTAGACATCGCTGGCCGGGTAGCGGAGGACATCGGCGACCGTGCCGAGATCGGTGCCGCCTTCCTCCCGCACTGCAAGCCCCAGGACGTCGTGCACGAAATACTCTCCTTCCGGAAGCTTCGCCCTGTGCGCTTCATCGACAAAGAGAATCCTTCCCCTTAAGCGCTCTGCCACGTCCCGGTCGTCAATCCCTTTGAGCTTCAGCCGGATACCGCGCGGAGAAACAACGGCCTTTTCGACACGTGCTTCAGACGCCGAGCCGCTGTCCGCTCCCAGCCAGAGGATACGGAGCTTCCGGAATCGCTCCGGGAAGTCCGTCATCGGTTGAACGATGACTTCTCCCGCGATGCCGATCGCCTTGACAATGGTGCCGACCGCAAACAACTGGTCAGGGGTGGTGCTCACTCAGCGATTTCCAGTATGACTCGTTTTCCCTCCCGTGCTGCCACCGCGGCGAGGAGGATACGCATGGCCTGGGCTGTCCGGCCCTTCCTCCCGATCACCTTGCCTACATCCTGTTCGGCAACATGGAGCGTGAATATGATCTTGTCTTCACGCACCTGGTCGTCAAGGACCACCTGTTCGGGGTGATCCACAAGATGCCTGGCGATGAATTCGAGATACTCCTTCATTCCACACCTCCTCTGCGAACTATTGGCCGGGACTGTTTGATGACAATTCCGCGCCGTTGTTCACCTCTTCCTCTCGAATGACAGGCCTTAGACCGGAAAAGAACAGGTTCCACTTATGCCCTTACGTTCCCGCGGGAGTGTCTCCAGAAGGTGCGGGAGCCACCGCGGGAGCNNGGTGCCGCTGCGGGTGCCGCTACAGGTGACGCAGCAGCCGCACCTTCCCCCTTTTTCACTTTCTTTCGGGAAGCGTGCCGGCGCGATCGCCGCTCTTCATCGTGACGCCTTTTCTCCGCCTGCGCTGTTTGGAATTTCTCCAGCTCGGACGCGATTTTCGCGGGATCGGCCCCCTGCTTCGTCAGCGTCCACTTGATCCACAGACCGTTCCTCTGAAAGAGGCTCCGGACGGTGTCTGTCGGCAACGCGCCGTTCTTGAGCCAGTGGAACACACGCGTGTCGTTTGTCGCGATGAGCATGGGATCCTGCCGCGGTTCGTACCGACCGATGACTTCCAGGAACTTGCCGTTCCGTGCCGCCCGGGAATCGGCGGCAACGATCTGGTACATAGGCATTTTCTTCTTCCCGATCCGGCGCAACCTCAGACGTACTGCCACTGATGCTCTCCTTCTGTCGTCGTGTGTGTGTAGTCTCGATTACATTCCTGCGGGGAGTCCCATCCCTCTGAGGGCCCTTGCCCCCCCCTTCCCCAGCGTCTTCATCATTTTCTGCATCTGATCATACTGTTTCATAAGCCGGTTGACATCCTGCACGCTTGTGCCGCTTCCGGTGGCGATCCGTTTCCGCCGGCTGCCGTTGATTATTGCAGGCTTGCGCCGTTCTTCGTGCGTCATCGAACGGATGATGGCTTCGATCCTGACGAGCGCGGTGTCGTCGACGTTCGCCCCCGCCGGAAGCCGGTTCATACCCGGGAGCATGCCCAGCACCTGGCTGAGCGGTCCCATCTTCTTGACCTCCTGAAGCTGCTCGAGGAAATCTTCGAGCGTGAACTGCGATTTGCGCAGTTTCGCTTCGAGCTTGACCGCCTTCTCCTGGTCGAATTGCTGCTGCGCCTTCTCCACCAGCGTGACAACGTCCCCCATCCCGAGTATGCGGGAGGCGAGCCGGTCGGGATGGAATTTTTCCAGCGCATCAAGCTTCTCACCGGTGGAGATGAACTTGATCGGCTTCCCGACCGTGGCGCGCAGAGAAATCGCCGCTCCGCCGCGTGCATCGCCGTCCATTTTCGTCAGGACCGCGCCGTCGAAATTGAGCCGTTCGTTGAACGCGCGGGCGGTGTTGACCGCGTCCTGTCCGGTCATCGCATCGACGACGAAAAGGATCTCGTCGGGGATGACGGCGGCCTTGATCGCCTCGACCTCCTTCATCATCTCTTCGTCGACGTGCAGGCGGCCGGCAGTGTCGATGATGACCACGTCCCGGGCGCTCTTGCGCGCGTGCTCGACCGCCCCCCGGGCGATCGCCACGGGGGACGCTCCCGCGGCGTGATACACAGGAAGTCCGATCTCTGTCCCGAGCGTCACGAGCTGATCCACAGCGGCCGGGCGGTAGATGTCTGCCGCCGCCAGGAGCGGATAGCGCCCCTGCTCCTTCAGGTACCGCGCCAGCTTTGCACAGAATGTCGTCTTCCCGGACCCCTGCAGACCCGCAACAAGTATCACGGTAGGCGGGTTCGCCGCCTGCGCGATCGATGCCGAGGATGTGCCCAGGAGCGCGATCAGCTCTTCGTGAATGACCCGGACGATGAGCTGGCCCGGGGTGATGCTCTGCAGCACTTCCTGCCCGAGCGCCTTCTTACGGACATCTTCAATGAACTGCTTCGCAACTTTGAAGTTGACGTCCGCATCCAGTAGAACACGGCGGACCTCCCGAAGTGTTTCCGCGATATTCACTTCGGTGATCTTCCCCTGCCCGCGGAGCTTCTTCAACACACCTTCCAGCTTCCGGCTCAGCTCCTCAAACATCGCTAACTCCATCCATTGGCAAGGTTTACAGACACACTGGAATCCGCAGCGGACCTTTAAGGTACTGAATGCTCTCCTGTGATGCAAGGCTGAGAGACGGTTGAATTCCCAACCGGGAAAAAACGACCGTACGACGGGCATTCCGGCGGCTGTAACCGGCGACCGGCCGGGAGGCGCCTATCCGGCGTTTCTGAGGGCTTCCGCCCCGGAAACGACCTCCAGAAGCTCTGTGGTGATTGCGGTCTGGCGGGCCTTGTTGTATTGAAGCTGGAGTGTGGCGATCATCTCCCCGGCGTTTTCAGTGGCGTTTTCCATCGCCGCCATGCGGGCGCCTTCTTCTGCAGTGCTCGATTCCAGGAGGATCCGCCAGATCTGGAAATTGAGGTGACGGGGGAGTATCGAGAGGAGGATCCCGAGCCTGTCCGGCTCATAAATATAGTTTACGGATTTCTTCCGCACAACCGATGTTGCAGGAAGGGGTGGAACCGGGAGGAATTGCTCGATGAGTATTCGCTGCGAGGATATCGACTTGAACTCGTTGTAGATGATGTCGATACGGTCGAATTCGCCTTTCAGGTATTGCGCGATGATCTCTCCGGCAAGAGCCTGCACCCACGAGAATGCAAGATTGCCGTACACCCCCACATGCCGGCCAATCAGGTTGTATCCCCTCTTCCCGAAGTAATCCACACCCTTCTTCCCGATGCATATCAGCCTGACGCTGACGCCGGCCGGCTGGGCGGCGATGTGAGCCTGGGCGGCCCGGATCAGATTCGCGTTGAACGCTCCGCAGAAACCGCGGTCGGATGTAACCACAATGAGAACGAGTTTCTTGACATCGCGCGGCACGATCAGCTCGGCGGTCTGAATGTCCGCCATCTGCGCAAGGTCCCCGAGCATCTCCTTCATTTTGAGAGCGTAGGGGCGGGCCGCGATGATCCGGGACTGCGCCCTCCGGAGCTTCGACGCCGCGACCATCTTCATCGCCCGTGTGATCTTCCGTGTCTTCTGAACGCCGCTGATGCGGCTCCGGACTTCGCGCAGGGTCGCCATGTCAGATCTTGATCGTCGCCTTGAACGAATCCGTGAACTGGCGCAGGATGCCTTTCAGCTGCTCCGTGATGTCCGCTCCCAGGTCCTTCGTCCCTGCGATCGCCCCGAGGAGATCCACATACTTGAGGTCCATCAGCTCGAGAAGCTCTCTTTCGTAGCGGGCAACATGCTCCAGGGGGACTTCATCCAGAAAACCGTTCGTGCCGGCAAAGAGGCTGACGACCTGTTTTTCCACCGGCATCGGGACGAACTGCCCCTGTTTCAGGAGCTCGACGAGCCGCGAGCCCCTGAGGAGCTGGGCAAGCGTGGACTTGTCGAGGTCCGATCCGAATTTCGCGAATGCTTCCAGCTCCCGGTACTGGGCGAGATCGATACGGAGGCTCCCCGCCACCTTTTTCATCGCCTTGATCTGCGCGTTCCCGCCGACGCGGGAGACGGAGATGCCGACGTTGATCGCCGGCCGGATCCCCGAGTTGAACATCCCGGGCTCGAGGTAGATCTGACCGTCGGTGATCGAGATGACGTTCGTCGGTATGTAGGCGGAGACGTCCCCCGCCTGGGTCTCGATCACGGGGAGCGCCGTGAGACTCCCGCCGCCGAGCTCATCAGAGAGCTTGGAGGCCCGTTCCAGCAGCCGCGAGTGAAGGTAGAATATGTCCCCGGGATACGCTTCCCGGCCCGGCGGACGACGGAGCAGGAGGGAGACCTGCCGGTATGCCTGCGCCTGTTTCGTCAGGTCGTCGTAGACGACGAGCGCGTGGCGGCCGCTGTCGCGGAAGAATTCGCCGAGCGTCGCTCCCGAGTACGGCGCGATGAACTGCATCGGTGCGGGATCTGCGGCGGTCGCCGCGATGATCGTTGTGTACTCCATCGCCCCCTCCTGCTGGAGCTTGTCGACCACCTGGGCGACAGTGGAGCTTTTCTGCCCGACGGCGACGTAGATGCAGTAGACCGGCTTGACCCCTTCGCGCTTCGCTTTTTCGGTGTGGGAGTATTTCTGGTTGATGATCGTGTCGAGCGCGATCGCGGTTTTCCCCGTCTGCCTGTCGCCGATGATCAGCTCGCGCTGTCCGCGGCCGATCGGGATCATGCCGTCCACAGCCTTCAACCCGGTCTGCAGAGGCTCCTTGACGGGCTGTCGCTGTATGACGCCGAGGGCCTTCCGCTCGAGCGGGGAGATCTTTTCGGTCCTGACGGGTCCCCGGCCGTCGATGGGCTGGCCCAGCGGGTTCACGACCCGCCCGAGCATCTGCTCGCCGACAGGCATGGAGGCAACGCGCCCGGTCCGCTTGACCGTGTCCCCTTCGCTGATCTCGTGGCTTTCGCCGAAGAGGATGCACCCGACGTTGTCTTCTTCCAGGTTCAGGACCATGCCGAACACGCCATGGGGGAATTCCACGAGCTCGCTCATCATGGCGTGGGAAAGGCCGTAGACGCGCGCGACGCCGTCNNCCGGCAAGCTGCTTTCGGA
This sequence comes from Ignavibacteriota bacterium, assembly GCA_003161955.1. GTDB lineage: Bacteria > Bacteroidota > Ignavibacteria > UBA10030 > UBA6906 > Fen-1273. Next base: position 6,394 of record PMND01000032.1, read on the forward strand.
GAATCTCGGAGACTTCGTCTGGTCTGACTTCTTCCATTGTGCGATCCTTCTGTGTTCAGTTCGTGGACGGCCCGCCCTCGAGGAACCTGGCCTTCAGGAGCTCGAGCTGCCGGCGCATGCTCGCATCCAGCACCGTGTCGCCGATGCGGACGACGAGTCCGGCTTTGATCGCCCTGTCCACGGTGAGCCGGACCCGGACTTTTTTCTTCGTATACCGCTCCAGCTCGTTGTTCAGATCCTTTTCCTGGGACGGAGTGAATTCAACGGCGGAGGTGACATCGATGCTGACAATGCCCATCTTCTCATCCCTCAGGAGGGCGAACTGCTCGATGATTTCGGGGAGATGCTTTTCGCGCTGCTTGGCAACCACGAGATCGATGAACTTCATCGTCCCCTCGCCGATGCGCCCGGTAAATATCGCCCTGAAGACTCCCGCTTTCTTCGCCGGGGAGACTACGGGGCTCAGCGTGAGAAGCCGCAGTTGGCGGGATCCGCGGAGGGTGGAGGCAATGGTCTCAAGGTCCCCTGCAGTCCGGTCGATGTTCTTCCCGGACTCCGCGATATCCATCAACGCGCCGGCATACCGGCGCGCCACACGCAGGTTCTTCATCGTCCCGTTGTCCCCGCAATTTCCCTGATGGCCGCGTCCGCAAGCTGCCGCTGCTTCGGGGTGTCGAGATTGGCGTCGAGAATCTTCCCCGCTGCCGCGATAACGAGGTCGGTCGCCTCGGAGCGGAGCTGCGTGAGGGCTGCGTCTTTCTCCCGGCGGATTTCCTCTTTCGCCTGTTCGATCATGACGCGGGTGGTGGCGTTCGCCTTCTCCAGGATCTCCCCCTTCAGGCGGTCCCCCATGTCGCGTCCTTCCATGATGATGCGCCGGGACTGTTCTTCCGCCTGCGCGAGCTGACGCTTGTTTTCTTCCAGAAGACGGGCAGCCTGGGCCCGGGCATCCGCCGCCTCACGGAGCGAGGCGCGTATCGATTCCTCGCGGGCGGCCAGCGCACCGAGCAGCGGTTTCCACGCAGCTTTGCGCAGAATGATGAGGACAATGACAAATGTGAGTATGGTCCAGAGTATCAGACCGGAATTGATCTCCAGCATGCCAGCCTCGTAAGGAATATTACTTGAATGCCAGGATGATACAGATGGCAAGGGCGAAGAACGTGGCGCCTTCGATGAGAGCGGCCGCGATGATCATCGATGTGCGGACCTGCCCCGCAACCTCAGGTTGCCGGCCGCTTGCTTCCATCGCTGCCGCCGCGAGCTTGCCGATACCGAGACCCGCGCCGATGACCGTGAGTGCCGCGCCGATGCCAGCTGCCAGGTAGCCGAGTGCGTTAGGTTGCATTGTGTTTCTCCTTCGTGAAGGGGGTGGTTTGTGTTGTTATGATGAATGGTCGACGGATCCTTCATGTCCATGCCCGCCGTGCGCCTGCTCTCCCGCCTGCATCCCGAGACCCATGAAGAGTGATGTGAGCATGACGAATATGTAGGCCTGCAGGAATGCCACAAAGAGCTCGAGAAAATTGATGCCGACAACAAACGAGACCGGCCCGAGAGCGACAAAATACGACCCGAAGACGAATATCAGGCCGAGAAGGGAGACGATGACGATGTGTCCACCCAGCATGTTGGCAAAGAGACGCATGCAGAGCGCAAAGGGCTTCGTGAAGAGTCCCAGAATCTCGATCGGTATCATGATCGGCCAGAGCGACCAGTGCACCCCCCCGGTCAGGTGCGCCAGGTAATGGCCGAACCCCTGGGTCCGGATGGCGGAGGCCTGGATCACGACAAACGCGATGATTGCAAGTCCCGCGGTCACGTTGATGTTCCCCGTGGCGGAGGCACCCCACGGGATCAGCCCGAGCAGGTTCATCACGAGGATGAAGAAAAATGTTGTCAGGAGATACGGCATGTACTTGAGTCCCGCGCTCCCCATATTGGGGATCGCCACTTCGTCCCGGAGGAAGACCACCACCAGCTCGAAAAGATTGCCGAACCCCGTCGGGACGGGACGCCGTGAATTCTTCCGGGCCACGGCGATGGCCACGACGCAGAGAATGAGAGCTGCACACCAGAGGAAAAACACGTGCTTGGTGACCGACATGTCGAGCGTCAGGCCGGCGATATGCAACGGCGGAAACTGCGGCAGGTGGAGTATCCCGAACGGCGTGTCTATCTGCTTCGCGTCCTGGACGTGGCGCAGGAGTTCCGTGAAGTCCACGGCCCCCTTCTCACCGCCCCCATGTGCCGCCCCGGACCCGACGATGGCATGCATCGTATCGGCAGCGCTGTGGAGGGTATCCGGGGCCGCCGTGTCCGCAGAAATCTGTATGGCAGAAATGCTCATTCGTTCCGATTCCTGACCGTCATTCTTCGCTGTATGTAGACAATTTCCAGTACCATGAAGACCGTGTAGAAGCCGAGCAGCGACACCGTAAGGGCGACAGGGTGCATGCCGAATCCCGCGATCAGGGCGATGAACGCGCCGAGCATGAAGAAAAGCCGGAGTCCCATTCCCCCGAGGACGGCTTTGAGGAACGTCGTGTGCGACCTGTCGAACGAGTACCGGATCGCCATGTATCCGAGCATGACATTGACGGTGCTGAGGGCCGCCCCGGCGGCCACCGCCGCGCGGATTTCCCCCGGGGCAAACACCGTCAGGGGATACGCGAGAAGCAGGAGCGCGCACACAAGGACTACGACCACCTGTGCGGGGAAATTGCTTCTCAGATTCACGGCCGCTCCTTCTTCCGTTCCTCCGTCTCCCGGTCTTCCTCCTTCCCGAGAGCAACCGCCTTCATCAGGAACGCCGCAAGACCCCCCGCGACGCCCACTGCGAGCCCGGCGAGCATCAGCCAGGGGTCGGTCCCGAATTTGCCGTCGAGCCATCTGCCGAGGAAGAAGAATACAACGACGGTAAGCGCCAGCTGCAGTCCGAGCGTCAGATAGGGACCGAACACGGCCCCCGATGGAGGCGGGCTCTCCGGCATGCTCATTCCTTCAGCGCGATTCGCGCGCAGGAGGGGTGACCGGGTTCCCCGTCATGGAGCTCCGCCCGTCGAAGACCGCACCTTCGTCCACGATGAGCCGTGCAGTCCGTATGTCCCCCTTCATGACAGATTTTCCTTCGAGCACAAGCTTCTGGGACGCGGTGAGCGTCCCCATCACCTTCCCCGCGAGGGTGATGTTCCTCGCATCGACCGATCCTTCAATGAGGCCGTTCATCCCGATGGCGGCATCGGCCTGCGTGACGACGTTGCCAACGATCTTGCCGTCCACACGGATGCTTCCTTCCGTCCGGATGTTCCCCGTGATGATCGTGTTATTCGCGATCACACTGAATGTGCCCGTCGCCTGGTTTTTGTCTGCCATGCGTATCCTCTGAGAATGTCACTGCGCCCGGGCCGGAACGAGGAGAAAGTCGTTCGGGTCCTGTGGAACGCCGTTCCGCCACACTTCAAAGTGCAGGTGATGGCCCGCACTGGTCCTCCCCGTGGACCCGAGCAATGCAATCGGTTCCCCCCTTTTGACCACGTTCAGCGTGTTCTTCAGGAGCGTCTGATTGTGCTTGTAGACCGTTGCATAACCGCCGCCGTGAGCGATGATCAGCATATTCCCGTCTTCATAGGTCCAGCCTGCGAAGAGGACCACCCCGTCACCGGGTGCGTACACCGGCGTCCCGCGCTGGGCCGCGATATCAATGCCGAAATGGTTGCGCGACGGATCGAAGCCCTGCGTCACAAACCCTTCGACCGGCGTGAGAAGCGGGAATGCGGTCCGGGCCGGACCCGCGACGGAGACTACCGATGCATAATCGGCCGGGCTCGATTCTTCGTCCATGACCGCGTCGGGTCCCGGCTCCGTTTCCGTTCTCCCGGAGTGCCTGAGCACGCGCGGGGGGAGCGCGGACTCCTGCCCGCCGGACTGCTTCATCTTCGTAAGGTTGCGGCCGGCGGAAGTGTCCCGGGGGACGTCCTCACCGAGTGCCTTGCGCACCTGCGAGTTATAATCACGGACGAGAACAATCTCTTCCGCAAGACCGTTCAGGCGTTGCTGCATTTCCAGGATCTGCCTGCCGTATTTCTGTTCGAGTCCGGGATTGGGAATGGGGACATACAGCGCCACAGGAGTGTAGACGAGCGCCGCCAGTGTGGCCGCCACGGTCGCGAACACCCCCAGGAACACGATCGCGGCGATCGTCAGGCGGCTCGTTCTGAACGACCGCGTCTTGCCCCCTTCTTCAACCGGCACAACTATGACATTGAACAGGCGCGGCGATTTCCGACGGCGGGTTCCCTCCTGNNGCACCTTGGTAACGTATGTTCAGCCATATACTTGTGGGGATTCGCCCGCAAACTCATCCCAGCGACGAAGGCAGTACTCTTTCATCCGCTCTTTGTAGAGCTCCCTGTCAAATGTGAGCGCATGTGCCCGGATACGCGCCGGGTCGAATCCGGCATCTTTCAGCGCGGCAAGCCCCGTGAGGAGCGAGCCGGTCGACTGCTCCGGGAAGAGGATACCCGTCCGGAGATCCGGACGGTCCACAACAGTCTCAAGAGCCCCCCCCCGTGCATAGGCGAGCACCGGCTTCCCCGTCGCCATCGCTTCTACCGGGACAATGCCGAAGTCCTCCTCCCCCGGAAAGATGACTGCACGGCACCCCGCATAGTATTCCCTGAGGCGGTCTTCCGGCTGCCAGCCCTCAAATGTGACGCGCGGCCCTGCGAGTTTGCGGAGGCGGGGGGCATCGGGTCCTTCTCCCACGATCACCAGCCGGTCTCCTGACCGGTTAAACGCTTCGATGGCCAGGTCGACGGCCTTGTACGGCACGAGCGCGCTGACGATCAGGAAGTAGCCGTCGTCCCGGCCCGAGAGCGTGAACAGGGAGGTGTCCACAGGAGGATAGATCAAGTCCGAATCGCGCCGGTAAATCTCCCGGATCCGCGTGCGAACGTTCTCTGAAATTGCGANNCGCCCTTTCCCGAAATACTCGCTGTACTGACCCCAGATGTAGCGCATCGGCGTGTAGCAGTAGCAGATATGGAGGGCCGTCGGCGGAACGTGTGCGCCCTTGGCGACACAGTGGTTCGAGCTGATGACGAGATCGTAGCCGCGAAGATCGAACTGCCGGACGGCAAGCGGGAAAAGGGGGAGGTACCGGCGGTATTGTGTGGCCGCGGCCGGGAGGTTCTGCACGAACGAGGTCCGCACGAGCGCCCGCTCGATCACCGGAGAGACGGATCCCGGGACATGGAGAAGCGCGTAGATGTCTGCATCCGGGAACACCTCGCACAGTGCTTCCACACATTTTTCGCCTCCGCGCATCGTGGTGAACCATTCATGCACGATGGCAACCCGGCGTATCTGTCGCTGTGCTGGACTCATGCGGCGTCAATATACCGAGATCACGAGGCAGAAGCAAAGCGCCCGTTGATTCACTCCGAAGGGGTGTTTATATTGAGAGATGGAAATTTCCCGCACGGTGATGCTCCCGCCATGACGATACTCTTCGTCGCCCTCGCATGGGTGATCATCGCCATCTTTTTTGTCTCCGCCGTCCTCTTCGTTATCGGGCCGGGCTTGCTGCTGCAGCCCTACAGGCGGACGATCGAATATTACCGCAGGTACACGGCGATTCTGCATCCCTCCGACCTCGGTCTGCCGTATGAGGACGTGGCCCTGAAAACCCCGGAGGGAATTGCGCTCAGCTGCTGGCTCATACGCGCCGCGGGAGTGCCGAAAGGAACCGTGATCTATCTCCACGGCGTCAGCGAATGCAAGATCGTGGGACTGCCGATGGCGAAGCAGCTTTACGACCTGGGATACAACGTGTTCCTGTACGATTCGCGCCGGCACGGCGAGAGCGGGGGGACATACTGCACATACGGCTTTTACGAGAAACACGACGCGCGCGCTGTCATCAGCCACATCGCCGGACGCGCGGACCTCCGCGCGGGGAGGATAGGGTTGTTCGGCACGTCGATGGGGGCCGCGGTCGCCATCCAGGTCGCCGCAATCGATGAGCGCGTGGTGGCGATCGTCGCGGAGAGCGGGTTCGCCACGCTCAGGACGATTTTCGACGATTACCAGAAACGGATGATCAAGCTCCCCTGGCATTACCTGCGGAACATCGTCATCAAGAGGTCCGAGCATCTCGCCCACTTCAAGGCAAATGCCGTTTCCCCCCTTGAAGCCGTCACCCGGGTGCACGTGCCGGTCTTTATCATGCACGGCACGGCCGACACGCTCATCGATTCACGGTACTCGGAGATGGTCTTCGCCAGAGCGAACGAGCCGAAGGAGCTCTGGCTGATCGCCGGGGCGAGACACAACGACATGGCGGATGTGGGTGGTGAGGAGTACCGGCGGCGCGTCCTCGGTTTCTTCGTGCGCCACCTCTCGTGATCAGAGTGGAAGCCGGTAGCTGATCTTCAGTACGAGGACATCTTCGTGGGGCAGCGTGAATGTGTCGCGGAATCTTGTCCCGAACCCGTTTCCGTAGTCCCCGCTGTCGCCGGACCTCCCCTGCGTCCAGACGAGAAAGAGCGTGCTCCCCGGAAGATATTCCCAGCGGAGCAATACGTTCGCGTTGAGGATCGCCTCATTGAAGTCGGCGCTCACAAAACCCGGGTGCGACGGATAGTCATAAGGGATCGGCGTATCACCGTTGAACCTCCGGTAATTCCGGTAGATCCCCCGTGCAAGGAGTATCTGGGAGAAGAACTGCAACGAGAAGTCCCTCGAGAGCGTGATGGTCCCCCGTAACTCCATGTCCGCCTCGTCCACATCCCTGTCGGCAAACACGCTGAACGGGGAGGCCGAGACGCCGGGATCGGAGACATTCCCGCCGGGGTAGACCCAGGCTTCGTCCTTCCTCGACCGGAGCCATAAGACGGTCGGGTTCAGCTCGACCCATGACACCGGCCGGACGCTCAGGCCGAGCGACCCGGTCCAGGACTTCTTCCCTTTCTCGTTGGACGCGTATATCCCTGCGAGCGTCGCGAACACGTTCGCACGGGGATCGGTCTGAATCTGCGCGGTGAGGGAATGCCCCGCCGGACGCCTGTACGTCCCGATGATCCCCCGCTCTTCGTCGTCGTAGGCGGGGAGGTAGATGTCGTAGATGACAGCGGGCCTCCAGAAATTGAGGAACTCTCCCGTGAATGTGAGCTCGGCGGTGGACGTTGTCAGCACATGGTCCCAGTTCCACCGCGTGGCCGGGACAAACGAGAAGGCGTAGCGGCGAAGCATGCCGGTCCCGAAATTCTCGCGGTAGATCAGCTGGAAGTAGTCACCGTAGTCATGCGGCTGCGCAAAGAAACCGATGTCGTTGCAGTTGAAATACCGGGAGTAGAAATCAAACGACCCGGTGTAGAACCAGTGCTCGGCGGCGATGCGCGAGAAGAGGAGCCGGCCGGCCGCCCCGTCACTCCCGGTGGAACCGTCTGTCAGAACGCGCTCCGTCGATGAGTGCGCTCCCGCGACGTAACCGTCGAGCGTGTATGCGCTTCCGCCGAAGTGGACGTTCCAGTCGGCCCCTCCGCTGAACCCCGGGGACATGCCGTCGCGCACGGCGAGAGTCCCGATTCCCCCCAGCCAGGACCCTCCGTCGAATTCCTGTTTTGCACGCACCACATTGTACGAGCCGCGCGGCTCGGTGCGGATGCGCGATTTACTTCCGGCTGAATCGACCGTAACAGCATCCATCTCTCCCGTGGCGGCCGTCATGGCGCCGAGGGAGAATCCGCCGTTTGTCCGTCCGGAGACTTTCGCGGCGGTGAGTATCGTCGTGACCTGGGGGTTGTCGTCCACGGACCCGCCCGGGGGCGCCGTGACATACGGGCTCCCCGTAGGCTGCTTCCCGATACGCCGCGAAAAGAAGAGTGACAGGGGAGTGTTGTCGACGCTCGACCCGAACATGAACATCTGCGCCCCCTCGACAAAGAAGGGGCGCTTCTCGGGAAACCGGGTTTCGAACACGGTGAGGTTCAGAACGGACTGGTCCACCTCCACCTGACCGAAGTCCGGGTTCACCGTCGCATCGAGCGTGAAGTTCCTCGCCAGGCCGTACTTCAGATCAACGCCCGCCTGCCCCCTGTTTGTTTGTGTCCACGGGCGCCCCTGCGTCGCGGTCTCGTACTGCGCGGTTCCGGAGACGTAGGGGAGAAGTTCCAGGTGCAACGGAGGCGCGATCCCCCTGATCCCGTCGACATGTCCCCATTTCGATATCTGCAACGTCTCGCTCCGCGGCACCATGACCCATTCGTCGGTCTCCTTCTTCCGGCTGATGTAGCGCCTGAAGTTTATCCCCCACCGGTAAATGCCGTCGGGCTGCTGCGCGAACCGGAGCGCGTTGTACGGTATCTCGAATTCTGCGGACCATCCATCCTTGAAGACGCGGGTGCGGACATTCCAGACCGCGTCCCATGTGATGTCGTACACGCTCCCGTCCTGCGAGAGGACGCCGTCGCTCTGGACCCCCGAGACGTTGGTGGCAAACACGAATGCGGTCTGACGGTCGAAGTAGGAGTCGATCATCACGCTGAACCGGTCGGCTTCGGAATTGCGGTCCCTCCGCGTGAGCTGGCGGACTATCCCGTTCGGATGAGAATCGTAACAGATCACACCGACATACAGCGCACGATCGTCGTACAGGAGCCTGACAGACGTGACTTCGGTCGGCGCGGCTCCTTCTTCGGGGTCGAATTGCGTGAAGTCGAGTATGGAGGGGGCCTTCTGCCACTGGACGTCATTGACCCACCCGTCGATGACAGGGGGAAAATCGACGCGCACCGCATTCAGCACTTTCGGTGCATCCGCGGCGAGTGCGGGGATTGAGAACACACATGCCGATATCAACAGCGTGAGCGATGTACCCGCCATACGTGAGTGATATCCAAAGACCGGTGAAGGGAGATGACCAGGGGGGACGCTTGAAAGTTATCGTATCCTTCGCAAATAATCAACGATTATTGAAAAGATTTGGCAAGTCCGACGACGTTTTCTATGTGCTGGGTGTGAGGAAACATATCGACGGGTTGAACAGATTCAATGGAGTACTCCTGTGATTGACAGATTATTTTCAAGTCCCTGGCCTGTGTGGAGGGATTGCAGCTGACATAGACGATCGTGCGGGGTGCGAGTGATACGATCTCCCGGGCCACCTTTTCGTGCATTCCCGCACGGGGAGGATCGACGATGATGACATCCGGCGTGGGAAGAGGTTCTCCCTGCCTGCGTGAGGAAAGAAGCGTCTCCTTCAGGTCACCATGGAGGAAGAGGCAATTGTGAACCCCGTTGAATTCCGCGTTCTTCCGGGCGTCTTCCACGGCCTGTTCCACCGATTCAATGCCGATGACGTTCCCGGCACCCGCGGCGATATGGAGGGCGATGGTTCCGGTGCCTGAATACAGATCGTACACCACATCGTCCGCCCGGATGTGCGCGAAGCCGAGCGCCGTGTCGTACAGCCGCTCCGCCTGCTCGGTGTTGGTCTGGAAAAAGGAATTGGCGGAAATCCTGTACGTCCGCGTCCCGATCCTCTCCGTGATCGTCCCCGTTCCGTGATAGACTTTCTCCCTCTCCCCGACCGCCACCTGCGAACGCCGCTCCGTGATATTATTGACGATCGTGGTGAGGGAGGGGAACTCCGCGAGCAACAGCCGGGTGAGCTGTTCCATGATCACGGGACGGTCGTCCCTCGTGACGAGGTTGACCATGGTCTCTCCGGTCCGCTTCGATTCGCGTATCACCAGGTTCCTCAGGTAGCCGCTCTGCGTCACTGTGGAGAATACGGAAAGGCTATGCCCGAAGCAGAATTTGCGGATGAGATTGACCATGCGCGCGCTGGACTCCGACTGGAGCCAGCATTCCTCCAGATCGAGCACCCGGTCGTATCGTCCCGGGAGGTGAAGTCCCAGGGCCGGCTCGATGATCTCCCCGGTCGCCCCCCCTTCCATGCGGGGATGCGCCATCTCTTCGTCGGTCCGCCACCGCTCGCCGAACGAGAACTCCATTTTGTTCCTGTAATAAAACGGATCCGCCATCGCGAGCGGCGCAGGAACGGCAAGGGGTGCAAACCCCCCGAGGCGCTCCAGCGTATCGGCGACGTGCCGCCGCTTGAACTCGAGCTGGGAGGAATAGGCGATGTTCTGCCAGGTGCAGCCGCCGCACGTGCCGAAGTATCTGCAGCGCGGCTCAGTGCGTCGCGGTGACGGTGACTCGAGTGCGATGAGGTCGGCCTCGGCGAAGTTCCGCTTGACTGTTCGTACCCGCATGCGCACGGTGTCCCCCGGGACGCCGCCGCGGACGAAGACGACGAATCCATCGATCCGCGCAACGCTCTTTCCCTCGACGGCGAGATCTTCAATCACGGCCCCGAGCTCGTCTCCCCGTTTCAACGGCTGCTCCGGAGGGAATCGCCGGCAGATTTCATCTCTTCAAGCTCTTTCGTCAGCGCGTTCCACCGGAAATATCCGTCCGCCAGGACTTTTTCCAGCTCCTTGTACCTGGCGTGCAGAGTCTTCACCCGCTCCCCGTCCCTGTATACCTCCGGATCGGCCAACTGCCGGCTGACTTCGGCTTTCTCCTTTTCCATCTCGTCGAGCTCCCCTTCGAGTGCCCCGATCCGCTTCCGCAGCGGCCCGGTCTTCCTGTATCGCTTCTGCCTCTCCTCGGCCTCAAGCCGTTTCCGTTCTCTCTCACTCCCGGGCCCCGACGAGGACTTCCCCTGCGCAGGCGGTGCAGAACCCTGCTGTTCCCTCCCCCTGGCATCGATATACTCGCTGACGTTGCCGGGATACGTCCTGATTCCCCCCCGCCGGAACTCGACCACCTTGGTGACGATCGGGTCAAGGAAATCCCTGTCGTGCGAGACGATGACGAAGCTTCCCTCATATCCGGCGAGCGCATCCTGGAGTACTCCCTTGGAGCGCATGTCGAGATGATTCGTCGGCTCATCCATGACGATAAGATTGCTCGGATGGAGGAGCATTTTCGCAAGGGCGAGCCGGCTCTTTTCCCCTCCGGAGAGGACGCGCACCTTCTTGAAGACGTCGTCGCCGCTGAAGAGGAAACAGCCGAGGAGCGTGCGGAGCCGGCGGCGGATGTCCCCCGTCGCGACCTCCTCCACTGTCTGGAGAACGTCGTACGCCGGGTTCAGTTCTTCGGCCTGGTGCTGCGCGAAATAGGAGATCGTCACGTTGTGGCCGACCACCCGCTCTCCCGCATCGAAAGGTTCGATTCCCGCCAGTATGCGCGCGAGCGTGGACTTCCCCGCACCGTTGACACCGACAAATGCAATCCGGTCGCCCCGGTCGATGTCGAAGCTGATCCCGTCGAAAACTTTCAGGCCGCCGTAGCTCTTCCTGATCCCTTTCAGCTCCATGACCACGCGTCCGGATTGCGGTGCGGGAGGAAAGGCAAAATGGATCCCCCCCTCCTCGTCCTCGATTTCGATCAGATCGAGCTTCTCGAGCTGCTTGATCCGGCTCTGCACCTGGCGCGCCTTGGTGGCCTTGTAGCGGAAGCGCTCGATGAACTGCTCTGTCTGTTTGATCTGCTGCTGCTGGTTTCTCTGTGCCGCGATCTGCTGCGCTCTCCGCACGGCCTTTTCCGTGATGTAATACGTGAAGTTCCCCGCATATTCCGTAAGCGTCCCCATGCTCAGCTCGTATGTCTTGCCGGTCATGTTGTCAAGGAAGCGGCGGTCGTGCGACACGATGATGACCGCCCCCTCGTAGGAACGGAGGTAATCCTCGAGCCAGCGGAGGGAGTCGAGATCGAGATGGTTCGTGGGTTCGTCCAGAAGAAGGAGGGATGGCTGCGCCAGGAGGAGCTTTGCCAGCGCAATGCGCATCTGCCACCCGCCGCTGAACTCGTCTGTCTGCCGGCCGAAGTCGGATTCCCGGAACCCGAGGCCGACAAGGACTTTTTCGATCCCCGTTTTGATGCGGAAGGCGTCGGAGGATTCCAGACGGTGCTGGAGTTCGCCGTACACTTCGAGGAGCTCGGCAAACTCCGCCGATTCATGGTCTATTTCCCCCATGCGCCGGTGGATCTCATCGAGGGCCGTCTGGGTCCCGATGACCTCCGCGAAGACGGATTCGACCTCGCCGTAGAGCGTCCGCCCTGCGGCGGACATCCCCTCCTGCGGAAGATACCCGACGCTGACATATTTCGCCTTCGCGATCTCTCCCTTGTCCGCGGCCATCTCACCCACAAGTATCCGGAGAAGCGTGGATTTCCCCGTACCGTTGGAACCGACAAGCCCGATCCTGTCGTGAGGGCCGACGCGGAAGGAGATCTCATTGAAGAGAGCCCGTTCGCCGAATTCCAGGAGAAGGTTGACGGCGGAGATCATTACTTGAGGTTGTACTTCAGGGGGTTCGGATCGACGCGGCATTCTTCCGCGATGCGTATGCCTGCAATCCGGTGCTCATCGCGGAGCTTGTAGAGGCGGGGCACGAGCCGGTCGCGCAGCTCTATCGGGGTGAACGGGTTGATGTAGATGCTGGTCCCTCCTTCGAAGCCGGCGGGGACGTTGATGCGCCACTTGACGAGGACGTGCCAGGGCATCTTGTACACCGCGTCCACGGGGGTGTAATACCACTCTTCGTTGCAGGAGATCTGACTCCCCATCGCGGCATGGACCGCGTGGACGAGATCGCTGACCCCCCTGATTTCCTCGTCGGTGTGCTCGTAGGGTCTCCCCGCGATCGACCGGGAATAGACCTCGATCGTGGGGGAACGGTGGCCGATCCCCGCCCACGCGATCGCGTGATCGTTCTCGGCAAATATCAGGTTGTGGTAGGCGGCGAAATTTGCTCCGAATTCGTTGAAGACGTTCGGGTCCTCCCGGAGCATATGCGTCTGCGTCTCGGTCGACGCACCCCATTCGTCGAGCGCAACGATCTGCTTGTGCAGGTGATCGAACGACGCACCGGCGGGGCGGAGCCAGTTCTGAAAGACGCTGATGTAGCGGACGTAGCGGTTGGACTGCGCGATGTCGAGCATCGCGTCGATGGTGAAGCGGAAGTACCTGAAGTGCTCTTCCAGCGTCATCTCACCGGAGGAGAACAGGTCGGCGTCCGTTGTCGCCCCGTTTCTGTAATGCCTCGCCGCAATGATGAGCTCGTGGCCGCCCCCGAAGAATGCGTCCGCGATGGCAAATTTATCCGCCATCGGCATCTTCTCGATTTGCTCTTCCGTCCGTCCTTCCTGCCTGAGCTTGTAGTGAACGACGTCGGTAATGTGCTTCAGCCCGTTCGGGTTGGCGAGGTACTCCTCTTTCCATCTCTGCCTCGCGGCGCTCATCTTGTAGGCATAGTTCTTCCGCCAGTAGTCGAGCGTGACGATCTCGAACATGTTGCCGACCCGCCGGAACGCGGCCTCCGTCTCAAAATACCGGCCAGGGGCGAGCGTGTCGATCCGCTCCCAGTGGTTGTCACGGTGCACGAGCCGGGACTTCTCCGGGGGAGTTTCGAAATACCGGGGAGAACAGAAGCTGCAGTAGTCTTCCGGTGCGTGAACCTCCAGCTTTCGCGCCGGGGCGGCAAGCTCATTGGTGATGGGCCGGCTCTTGCGTCCCGCCACCGCCCAGACTTCGGTCCCGGTGAAGGGATTGATCTGCTTCACCGTGCCGTCGGGCATGATCGTATAGTACCGGTTCGTTGGCATGACCCTGGGTTTTCCTGCCTCTTCAGTGGTGTGCGGGGAGTTCCCGGTTACCCGTCACGCCGCCGAGCAGCGTATCCACCATCGCGGTGCTCCCCCCCTCGGCATAGACGCGTATGAGCGGCTCCGTACCGGATGCGCGGACGAGGACCCATCCGCCGTCGACGAAGAATTTGTGCCCGTCGGTGTTGTTCCGCCCGGTGACGGCGTAGCCGCCGATCTTCCTGACGCCCCCGCGGAATCGCCTCATGACCGATTCCTTTTCCCTCTCCGACAGGCGCATATCGACGCGCCTGAATTCGTGAACGCCGAATTCGTCCATGAGCTCCTGGACGAGCGCCCCGATCGGCTTGCCCCTCACCGCGACCATCTCGCAGAGCATAAGGCCGAGGAAGATACCGTCCCTCTCCGGGAGGTGTCCCTTGACGCCGAGCCCGCCGCTCTCCTCCCCTCCGATGAGCACGTCGTGTTCCGTCATGTACCGGCAGATGTGCTTGAAACCTATGGGTGTCTCGACGAGCTTCAACCCGTACCGGGCGCACTGCATGTCGACCATCTGCGTGACGGAAAGGGACTTGACCACTTCGCCCGTCATCTTCTTCTGCTCGACGAGATATTTCAGGAGGAGGGAGAATATCCTGTGCGAGTCGACGAAATTCCCCTTCTCGTCCACGGCCCCGATCCTGTCCGCATCCCCGTCGGTGGCAATGCCGATGTCGTAGCCTTCCGCCTTCACCCCGTGCATCAGGTCCGGAAGATTCTGCGCGAGAGGTTCCGGGTTCGTCCCCCCGAACGACGGGTTGTAGGTTCCGTGTATCTGGCGGACCCCGGGGAGGATTTCGTCGAGGACCCCCTGTCCGGCGCCGTACATGACGTCGTAGAGTATGCGGAGGCCGGAGCGACGGATGAGGTCCAGATCGATTTTCTTCGCGATGTCATCCAGGTAACGCTGCTTCATCGCGATCGGCCTGATCCTCCCCTTCGCAAGGAGCTCACGGAGCGAATGCTTTGCCGGAGGGAGCTTCTTCAGCTTCATCACCTTCGCAAGCTCCTTCTCGAGACGCGCGATCATCCCGGGAAGCGCCGGACCGCCGAAGTCCCCTTTGATCTTGAACCCGTTGTACCGCGCCGGGTTGTGGCTCGCGGTGATGACGATCCCCCCCGCGGCGTTCTCCCTCAGCGTCAGGAGGGAGACCATCGGAGTGCTGACGATGCTGTCGGCGAGCTGTACCGCAATGCCGGCGTTCGCCATGACGGCGGCGGAGACTTCAGCGAATTCCCTCGACATGAACCGGGCATCGTATCCGATGAGGACCCCGTTCTTCCGTTTCTTCAGGGTCCCGAAGTACCTCGCCGCCGCGAGTGCCACCTTCTCGAGGTTGGCGAACGTGTAATCATCAGCGATCACTCCCCGCCACCCGTCGGTGCCGAATTTTATCGCCTGCGCCATGGGAACGCCCTGCAATGCTTATGGGACGATTGCCGTCATTTCCTGCCGAACGCGGCCAGGCCGGGATAGTATCCCGTTTCGCCCAGTTCCTCTTCGATACGCAGGAGCTGGTTGTACTTGGCGATCCGGTCCGTCCTGCTGGCCGAGCCGGTCTTGATCTGCCCCGTGTTCGCGGCCACAGCGACGTCGGCGATCGTCGCGTCTTCTGTCTCCCCGGAGCGGTGGCTGATCACGCACGTGTACCCTGCGCGCTTCGCCATCTCGATTGCGTCAAAAGTTTCGGTGAGCGTCCCGATCTGGTTCAACTTGATCAGTATGGAATTGGCCACGCCCATGTCGATCCCCTTCTTCAGGAATTCGGTGTTTGTGACAAACACGTCGTCCCCGACAAGCTGGATCTTCTTCCCGAGCGCATCGGTCATCAGTTTCCAGCCCGTCCAGTCGTTTTCCGCCATCCCGTCTTCGATGGAGATGATCGGGTATTGCGCGACCCAGTTTTCGTAGAAACGGACGATCTGATCCGGACTCTTGGCCGACTTGTCCGATTTGCTGAAGACGTATTTCCCGTTGTCGAAGAACTCGCTCGACGCGGGGTCGAGTGCGATGTAGACGTCCTTGCCCGGTGCGTACCCCGCCTTCGTGATCGCCTCCAGGATGACCTCGACCGCTTCCTCGTTCGACTTCAGGTTGGGCGCAAAACCCCCTTCGTCCCCGACCGCGGTGTTGTATCCCTTCTTGCTCAGGACCGACTTGAGCGAGTGGAACACCTCGGCCCCGGTCCGGAGTGCCTCCGCAAAACTGGGCGCAGCGACGGGGACGATCATGAATTCCTGAATGTCCACGTTGTTGTCGGCGTGTTTCCCGCCGTTGAGGATGTTCATCATCGGCACGGGGAGTGTTTTCGCGTTGGTCCCCCCGATGTACCGGTAGAGCGGGAGCTTCAACGACAGGGCGGACGCTTTGGCGGTGGCAAGCGATACGCCGAGGATCGCGTTGGCCCCGAGCTTTGATTTTGTCGGCGTCCCGTCAAGCCGGATCATCAGTGCATCGATCTCCGCCTGAGCGAGCGCATCGTACCCGGTGAGCTCTTCGGCGATGGTGCTGTTGACGTGCTCCACCGCGTTGAGGACTCCCTTCCCGTTGTAACGCGACTTGTCCCCATCGCGGAGCTCCACCGCTTCGTGCTCGCCTGTGGAAGCGCCGCTCGGTACCGCGGCACGGCCCATGCAGCCGTTTTCGAGCGTGACGTCGACTTCTATTGTGGGATTCCCGCGTGAATCCAGGATTTCGCGCCCGAGGATATCAGCAATAAGCGTGCTCATGAAAATCTCCTTTTTCGTGGCAATGTGTTTCAGCTGATTAAATACGTCAAAAATGAGCAGAAAATCAACGTGAGAGGGCGCGTTCGACGGCGGCAAAAACGTCGGAGACGGCGAGGAGCTTCATGCATTCCATGTACCCATCCCCCGCCCTGTTGCAGAAATCGAGATGACAGGGGTGGCACGGAACGTCCTTGCGCAGAGGGGTGTGGCCGGCCGACGGGTCGTACGGGAACCAGACAAAGTCCTCTCCGGGGCCGAAGATTCCGATGGTCGGGACCCCCAGTGCGGCGGCAATATGCATGGGTCCCGCATCGTTAGAAACAAACACGCTGCAGCACGAGATCAAGGCGGCGAGCTGCCGGAGCGGCAGGACGCTCATTATCGAGGGGGCGGAGACTGCGCGGGCGCCTACGGCGGAAACCGTGTCGGTGTCGCCGGGACCGGCCGTGATGATGACTGTCGCGCCGAGCTTCGCTCGAAGCGTGTCTGCCAGCTCCGCGAAGCGTTCCGGAAGCCATTTCTTCGCAGGCCAGGTTCCGCCCGGATGGATGCCGACAATGGGGCGG
>PMND01000032.1:23547-29296 GCA_003161955.1 Ignavibacteriota bacterium
CGGGAATAACTGTAGGGGATGATCTCATCGAGGAACGGGTTCCCCTCCAGGAGCGCAACGGCATCCCGTTCCCCCATGTAGGCGATGCGGGCGTCCGGGCATGCCGCGCGGACGCTCCTGATGAGGGGTGTCGTCAGGACGATGTCCCCGATGAACCTCATCCTCGTGAGAAGTATGCGCTCGTAGCGCGCGCCCGGTTCAGCGTCCATGTTCTTCCGCCCAGTCGCATCGATCAAGCCATGTGTCTACTTTTTCTTCAGCGATATCGGTGTCTTCGGCGTTCAGCGAGACCCAGAAGGCGGTGCGGGCTTCACCGAACCTTCCCAGGCGGAAGAGGGCCTGGCCGAGGTACCGGAGGCGGATGGCTTCCAGTGCGACGTCGGCCGACGTCAGGTCGAGAGCCTGGAGCGTCGCCACGACCTCCGTGAATTCCCCCGCGCGGAGGAGTGACCGGGCCTTCATAAATTGCAGCATCCTGTCCCCCGGGTCACGCCGGAGGAGCGAGTCAATGACGACAACGCGGAGAGAGTCCGTGTAGTCGCTCAGGAACAGGGAGAATAGTTTTCTCCCCCGGGGGCCGGCGTCCATCGCCATGAGACGGAGCGCGGCCGCCTCGGTGTACCCTTCCGTGAAGTCGGCCTGGTAGACGCGGTTGTACAGGGCGTAGGCCTTCTCAGGTTCTCCTGAACCCCAGAAGGCATCCCCGATCGTGATGAACAGCGGGAGGTACCTTGCGGGATGTTCGTCGGCCAGTATTGTGGTATCGAGCGACGCGGTGAGGACGGACATGTGCCCGTTCTTGAGCGCACTGGAGAGGTACCCCGCAAACGCTTCGTAGCCCCCGCCGTCGGCGTACACACCCGCATACAGCGATTCCGCGACTCCGAATTCCTTCCGCGCGAATGATCCGCGAGCTTCGAGGGAGCGGCGTGCAAGGACCCGGGCGCACACCTTGCGGAATATCGCCGGGCGGCGGAAGAGCGCATCGACTCCGTCCTGGTCTTCGTCGTCCAGGGGAACCCTGTCGAGGTATGCCTCCCACTCGAGTGCAAGCTGTCCGAGCGTGCGGCCGTAGACCGCGCGGTAGTCGAGCGACCGGTACAGCAGCATCAGGTTTCTCATCCCGTACCTGTCGATGAGGTACCGGCAGAAGGATCCCGCCAGTACGTAGCTCACGGAAGATTGATGGGAGGCAAATCCCCAGAAGCTCATGATGCCGTCGATGGGGGGGGCGATCTCCGCCCGGCGGAGCGCTGCGGCGTATTCATGCAGCGTCCTGTTCCCCCACTCGCCATCCACCGCCATGGCAACTCCTTCCACAAGCCCGGTGCTGAGGCTCGCGCGGACGATGGGGAACCCGAAGGGGGCGGCAGCGGCGTGAACAAGTTCATGCTTCAGCGAACCTTCGAGCGACTGGCGGGAAAGGTGGATTTGCCCGCTCCACGGTTTTGCAATGTCCGTGTTCCCCGCCCCGATAAGGCGCTGCTTGGCCTCCGGCGACGGGTAGATGTACGATTCGAAGTAGACATTGTCCGGGAGGGAAAACGAGGCGAGGACCTGGCTGAGTCTGAATTCGTGTTCCCGGGCAGCCTGCCGGATTTCCTCGGCGGTGAACGACGAGGGGGAGTAATAGAGCACAAAATGCTCCGTCCTGAGCTCGGCACCGAGCGTCCGCCGGATGAACGACGACGTCGATTCAAACCCTAAATCGCAGCGGAAGAAATAGAACCCTGCCAGCACACACGCGATGGCCGCCGCACGGATCCTCCGGTCTCCCGAGACGAGCCCCGCACCGAGCGTGCCGAATCTCCTCCAGCTGACCCCGGTTGTCCGGGAGCCGGCCACGGTGATCATCCCCGCCCAGAGAAGGACCGCGGCCACGAAGAGCGTCAGCAGGCGAAAGAGGACGAGCGTCCGTGATACAAGGATGACCTCGTCGTACGTCAGCCCGGGAAAGTATCCGTAGAGGAAGTTGTATGAAAAGACCGCCGGGGTGAAGTAGCCGAGCCCCGCGCTGTAGGCAAGGAGAACGAAGCACAGGAGGAGGAAGAGCGTTCGCGGGTGGGCAAAATGGACGGCACAGAAAAAGCCGAGCGACACGCCGAACAGTGCGCTTACCGGCGCGAGCAGCATGAAGAACGCCATCCCCTCAGCCATGGAGCAGTTCCGGACAAACAGCGCGTTCCCGGACACTATGACGAGCGGGAGGGCAAGGAGGAGGAGATTCGCCGCCGCGGAAACTCCCACCGCACGGGCCGTCGCCCGGGGGTCCGGAGTGTCCCCCTCTCCGTGGGAGGCATCTTTCACCGGCCCGAGTGTGAGGAGCCCCGATACACACCCCGCGAGGAGCGCGAAGAGCGCGGAGAATTCGTAGCCAAGATAATTAAGGAGGGGAATCCGCGTGCAGACCAGCGCAACGCTTCCGTACAGGAGCGCGGCGGACCCGGCTCCCGGGGAAAGGATGAGCGTGCGGATTGTCACCGTTTTCATCGGCCGTTCGCAGGGGAAGTGTGCCGCGTCCCCCCGGGGGTATTCCCCCGGGCGTTCTAGAATTCTTCCCCGGCTTCGCGGCGGATCTCCGCACCCAGGGATTGCAGTTTCTTTTCTATCGCCTCGTATCCCCTGTCGATATGATAGACGCGGAGCACTTCGGTCGTCCCGGATGCAACGAGCCCGGCGAGTATGAGCGACGCGGAGGCACGGAGATCCGTCGACATCACCTTCGCCCCCGTGAGGCGGGTGACCCCTCTGATGACCGCCGCGTTTTCTTTCAATTCGATGTCGGCGCCGAGCCGGGTCAGTTCGGGGACATGCTTGAACCGGTCGAAATAGATCGAATCGGTGACGACGGAGGTGCCCGACGCGACCGACATCAGAGAAGTCCACTGTGCCTGCATGTCCGTGGGGAACCCGGGGTATATGGCCGCTGTGACATCGACAGGCCGTATGGAGGGGGGAGCCGAGAGCGAGAGGGTGTCCTGGCCGCTGCGAATCGTGCATCCGGCGTCTTCCAGCTTTGCCGTGATCGCGGAGAGATGTTCCGGAACCACATGCTGGAGCGTCACACTCCCCCCGGTGATCGCTCCGGCGATGAGGAATGTTCCCGCTTCGATGCGGTCCGGGATTGTGACGACATCGGCCGGATGGAGTGCATCCACACCCTGTATCTCGAGCCGGTTCGTTCCTGAACCGTCGATCCGGGCCCCCATGGCGTTCAGAAACCCGGCAAGGGCGATGATCTCCGGCTCCATCGCCGCGTTTTCGATCAGAGTTGTCCCCTCTGCCAGGGACGCCGCCATCATGACGTTTCCGGTCGCCCCCACGCTGGACACATCGAAATGAATGCGCGCTCCGTGCAGGCGACCGGCCTTCGCGATGATGTACCCTCCTTCCAGCTCGATCTCGGCGCCGAGCCGGCGGAGCCCCTCGATGTGAAGGTTGACGGGACGGGGACCCCACGCGCATCCTCCCGGGAGAGAAACCTTCGCCCGGCCGTACCGTGCAATGAGAGGACCCAGTACGTAGATCGATGCGCGCATCTTCTTCACATGCTCGTAGGGGGCCTCGTACCTGTCGATGGCGGTGCTGTCCAGNNTCGCGGAGGTCGGGGGTGTTGCGCAGATGGGATGTTCCGGAACCGAGTATGGAGGCCGGCATCAGGGCAAGCGTCGCGTTCTTCGCACCGCTCACAGAGACCGTTCCGCTGAGACGTCTCCCCCCCTGTATGACGAACTTGTCCACTTCCTCTATTGGCGCGTAATGTTTGAAAGACGAATGAGCGCAAAAATCGAAGGAAAGTCAATCTTGATTCTGGATGACGCCGGCGCTATATTCCTCCATGGTGTTCTGCAGGGTCCTTCTCTTCGCCGCGATCGCGCCAATTCTGTTCTTTCACCCCGGACTCCGCGCCCAGGTCAACGTCGTGGATGACCTCCGGCGAACGGTCAGTCTCCCCCGTCCGGCGGAGCGGATTGTTTCCCTTGCACCGAGCATTACGGAGTGCCTGTTCGCCCTGGGGGCTGCGGACCGTGTGACCGGTGTGACGGATTTCTGCAATTATCCTCCGGAAGCCAGGCTCAAACCTCGCGTCGGAGGGATGATCAACCCCAGCATCGAGGCGGTGGTCGGGCTGGAACCGGATCTGATCGTCCTGAGCATGGAAGGGAATATACGGGAGGATTTCAGGCGCCTGACGTCGTTCGGCACACCGGTGTTCGTGAGCAATCCCCGGACTCTGGAGGGGATATACGGTTCCCTGCGTGCGCTCGGGAAGCTGACCGGGAGCGAGGAGAGCGCCCGGCACCTTGTCGCGGGACTCGAGTCAAGAGAGCGCGCGGTACGGAGCGCCGCCGCAGGGAAGCCGCCCGTGCGCGTGCTTCTCATCGTCTCCCTCCAGCCCCTGATGTGCGCCGGGAGCAATACATTTATCGATGAGCTCCTCCGCATCGCGGGCGGGACGAATCTCGCATCGCGTGCCCGCGGGACATACCCGTCGTACAGCCGGGAGAACGTGATCACGGATGACCCGGAAGTGATCATCGTGATGTCTGACATCCTCGCCGGGGGGGCGACGCTTGAGGGATTGTTCCCGGAATGGGGATCGGTCGATGCGGTCCGGAAGGGGCGGGTGTTCCGGATCGGGGCCGATGTTGTGTCCCGCCCGGGCCCCCGGGCTCTCGATGCACTGGAAGAGCTCTTTCATATACTCCACTCTCCACAATGAAAAAACCGGAAAAGTTTTTCATCGCCGTCGCCGGCAATATCGGCTCGGGAAAATCATCGCTCACCCGGATACTCAGCGAACGGTTCGGATGGAAACCGTATTTCGAATCGGTGGAGGACAACCCCTACCTGACGGATTTCTACGCCGACATGAAGCGGTGGTCGTTCAACCTTCAGGTCTATTTCCTCTCGAACCGGTTCAGGAGCCACAAAGCGATCACCGAAGGACCTGACTCTGTGATACTGGACCGGGCCATATATGAAGATGCGGAAATTTTCGCCCGCAATCTCTACGATATCGGCAGCATGGAGAGACGCGATTACCAGAATTACGTGGCGCTCTACGACGTGATGACCGCGTATCTGCGGCCTCCCGATCTCCTGATCTATCTCCGCGCAAACGTGGACACGCTCGTCAGGCAGATCGCTCTCCGCGGGAGGGACTTCGAGCAGACGATCCGGAGGGAATACCTCGAGCAGCTCAACCGCCACTACGAGTCGTGGATCGAGCACTATGGGCGGGGTCCGCTCCTCGTGATAGAGTCCGACGCCGTCGACTTCGTGAACAGGCAGGAAGATCTTGTGAAGGTTGTGGGCCTGATCGGGAAAGAGCTGGGGATGAAGAGCGGGAAATGAACGGGGTCGGGGGGGGCGTTCCCCGGCCGCCCTAGAAGAAGAACATCCGGAGCGTGACGACAAGGAGCATGACTGCGTAGACAATCCGGACCTGAGGGGTGTCCGCCCGGGCAGACAGGCGGGTCCCGAGTATCGCGCCGGGAACCGCCCCGAGAATCAGGGGGATTGCCGGTCGCCAGTCGACGAAGCCGGGGATCCCCGGGGGGAGAAATTCGTTCCCCCATCCCCTGATGAGGTACAGTGCCGCTCCTGAAGCGGCAGTGACGACGATCGCCGCGCTCGATGTCCCGAATGCCTTCCTGAGCGGGAAGTGAAGTTGTGTGTACAAGAGGGGGATCGCAATGAGACTCCCCCCGACCCCGGAGAGAGAAGAGACCATTCCGAGGAGGAA
>PMND01000032.1:29405-38335 GCA_003161955.1 Ignavibacteriota bacterium
GTGGAGATAATAGAGGAGGACGGGAACAAGCACGATCCCGCCCCCTATTCCGAACACGCCGGCGAGGAACCCGGCAAGGAGGCCACCGAGCGCCAGGAGAACGGCGGCAAGTGCGTCCATCAGAGCCCGAGTTTCTTCGTGTACGCCTTCCGGTCCTTCAACAGTCCTTCGGCGGCAAGGAGCTGAGCGTCCTCTTTGAGCGAGGCCTCGATCCTCCCGTGGTCCCCGTGGAGCCGCGCCATGAGCTCGATGTTGAGCTCGTTCGTGATGTGATCTTTGTACCGCTCGAACCCGTGGGTCTTTTCCTTCTGAAGGTTGAGCTCCAGCCGGTCGAGGGTTTCGGAGACTTCCGTTGTATAATGTGACCGCTCGGCGACCTGGCGCAGATCGGTGATCTTCCCCTCCATCTCTTCCTGGTAGTCGAACTTCTCCCGGTCGAGGAACGTGCGGAACGCGGAGAGTATCGAGTCGCCGGCTGCGGTGATCTTCTCCCCCTTGTGTCCCGAGATGTAGCTGTTCGCGAATTTGAATATGAGCGCCCTCTTCATGAGCTCGCGCACCATCGGCCCGACGTCTTCGTCCCTGACAAGCGAGTCCGGCGCAATCCCGCCGAACTCGAATTCCTTACGTCCCCGCGATGTCTTGAACTCGCGTTTCAGGCTGTCCGGCACCGTGGCGAAGACCCCGTTCCTGTCCCTGTGCTGGTAGTCGATCTCCTGTATGCTCCGACCGCTGGGGATATAGTACCGGGCCGTGGTGATCTTGAGCTGGGCGCCGAAGTTGAGGGGGAGTATGGTCTGGACGAGCCCCTTGCCGAACGTCCTTGTTCCGACGATGAGTGCGCGGTCAAGGTCCTGCAGAGCCCCGGCGACGATCTCACTGGCGCTGGCGCTCCCGCGGTCGGTGAGGACGACAAGCGGGGTCGAAGGAAGCAGCGGTTCCTCTGTGGACTGGTATATCTTATCCGCTTCGGGTTTCCGTCCCTTCGTGGTGACAATCGGGCTCCCGCGCGGAACAAACTTGCTGACGACGTCCACCGCCGCATCGAGAAGTCCCCCGGGATTCCCCCTGAGGTCGAGGACGAGCCCTTTGATGTCCCCCTGTATCTTCATTTCCTTGATCGCCTGCCGTACTTCATCCCCCGCCTTCCGGGAGAACCGCTCCAGCCTGATGTATCCTATGCCGTCGCCGACGAACCCCGCATAGGTGACGTTCTTGACCTGTATCTCTTCCCTGATCAGGACGTATTCGATCGGCTTCGCGACCCCGTCCCGCTCGATGACGACCTTGACTTCGGTTCCGGGTTCGCCGCGCGTGAGACTCCGCACCTCGTCCGGCTTCTTCGCGCCGACGGTCACCCCCCCGACCTCCATCAGCCTGTCGCCCGGAATGATGCCGGCCCGCTGGGCCGAGTAGCCGTCCATGACAGTGATGACCTTGAGCGCGCCGTCCCGAGCGCCGATCGTGACCCCGATGCCGCCGTATTTGCCCGTGGTGAGCAGGTCGACTTCGTCCCCTTCTTCCTTGTCGATGTACACCGTGTACGGATCGAGCGTGCCGAGCATGCCGTCGATCCCCGCCTGCATGAATTTCTCCGGATCTATTTCATCGACATAGTTGACCGTAATCTCCCTGTAGACGCGGCCAAAGACATCGATTCCCTTGTTGATCTTGAGATAGAGATCGGTGTCGGGGAGCAGCATGAACCCCCCGCCGAGCATAAGCACCACAAGAGCGGCCAGCAGTGCCGGCCGTTTCCCCCCCCTGATCGATTTCCACGCCGCCTTCATCGTCTTCACTTCTCCTCCCTGTGTGGTTGCTCGAGCCGTTCTTCCACCGCGCGGCGAATGTCCAGCGCAATGTCGTTCACGTTCCTCATGCCGTCAAAGACCGCAAACCTTCCGGGCTGTTCACGGGCGATCGTCAGATAGCCTCTCCGCACACGCTCATAAAACGCCCTCCCGGCGCTCTCCATCCGGTCCGGCAAACTCCCTGAAGCTCTCTTGCGGACTTCGATTTCGTCGACGGGGATATCGACGAGCACGGTGAGATCCGGATCGGTTCCCGCGGCGGCCACGGCGTTGATCCTGCGAACCGCGTCGAGATCCAGACCTCGCCCGTATCCCTGATATGCCGTTGTTGAATCGTAGAACCGGTCACAGACGACGATCTCACCCCGGGCCAGGGCGGGAAGTATGAACCGGGCAACAAGCTGGGCCCGGCTCGCCGAGAAGAGGAACAGCTCCGTGAGCTCCGACAGTTCGAGGTTACTCCTGTCGAGGAGGATCTCACGGAGCCGTTCGGAGATCGCTGTCCCTCCTGGTTCACGGATGAAATGAACAACGGCGCCACTCCTGGCACGCAGCGCATCGACGAGCAAGGCCGCCTGCGTCGTTTTGCCGCTGCAGTCGACTCCTTCAAATGTCAGGAACATGTAGTAACATAGCGATTTCCGATTCCTGAATCAACCCGATGAATCGCGCACCCCCGTTGGCTTGATAGTAAGGCCCCGTTTCTGTAGATTTCCCCCTCAATGTCAACGCCAACCCGGCCACATAAGGCTGCCCGACCCCAACAGTCCCCCCAACTCCTGCAGCGCAAACTCGATTCCCGTTCAGAAGATTCCACGATCATCGCCGATGCACTGGCGGGGCATGACCGGGCCTACCAGCGGCTGATGGACAAGTATCACGACGCAATTTTCAATTTCATCTACCGGATGGTGCGGGACAGGGAGCAGGTCGAGGACCTGACACAGGAGGCTTTCATCAAGGCGTTCGCGTCGCTGAAGAGTTTTAACGAGGAATACGCCTTCTCGACCTGGCTGTACAAGATCGCGACGAACAACAGCATCGACTACATCCGGAAGAAGAAGCTCCAGATGTTCTCGATTGACAAGCCGATAGAGTCGAAGGACAGCGACTTCACGTTCGAACTTCCGGACGATTCCTATGAAGCGGACCGTGAACTGATCAGCGACCAGCGTTCTGTGATGCTCAACGAGGCGATCGAGCAGCTCCCTGAAAAATACCGGCTGGTCATCCGGCTCAGGCACGTCGAGGAACGGAGCTACGAGGAAATCNNCTCTACAAGCAGTTGCGAGGCAAGATCCGCCACTATTAAGCACCCGCAACTCCCGGGCCAGATTTCCGTACAATCCGGTAGAGGGGAAGAACCGACATGAATCGCCTCCATGCATTGATAGGGTCCGCCGCACTGGCCGTGGCATTCATTGCCACGTCTGAGGGGACCGCTCTGCCTCAGGATGGGGGGAACAACCGGGAGGTCGGGAGGACCACGGAAAAGGAGCTGAAGGTAACGCTCACATCGTCATTCGGTTCCGTGAACATCTCCCGGGGGAAAGCGGAGAAGATGCTCCAGATCGAGAGCGCCTCCCGTGAAAATGAGGACCCCAGGATCGCCATGGACTACGCGATACGCAACCGGGTAGGGTACATGGACCTCTCGCTCGGTGAGGGAAACCGCGACAACAACGGCAGGAGGGGGGGATTCCGGTTCTCGGGTTTCGAGGGGGGGAAGTGGTTCCTGAAATTCAGCGATGCCGTCCCCATCTCTTTTGATGTCGAGCTCGGGGTCGGGAAGGGAGACTTCGATCTCTCCGGTCTTCAGGTGAAGGATTTCAATCTTTCGACGGGTGCGAGCGATGTGTCTCTTTCATTTGACGAGCCGAACAGGGGTTCGATCGACAATCTGAGCATCGAGTCGGGTGTAAGCAAGTTCGACGGGCGAAACCTCTGCAACGCCAATTTCAAGCGGTTTCACTTCCAGGGAGGGGTGGGGGCATACACGCTCGATTTCGGGGGGGGGCTCTCTTCGGAGGTGGATGTGGACGTCGAGGTCGGGCTGGGTGTCCTGACGGTGTATCTCCCCGGAGACATCGGGGCGCGCGTCATCTACGATAAGACATGGGCCTCAAAAGTCGATACGCCCGACGACTTCCGTTCTACCGCCGACAACGCCTATACGAGTGACAACTACTATTCCGCCCCGGGAAAGATGAACATCAGGATCGATTCCGGGCTCGGCAGCGTGAAGATCCGCCGTCGCTGACCGCGAGACACCATCCCCCTTCCTTATCTTCCCCAGAGAAAAAACGGCGCCCAGGTGAACGGCGACGCGTAGTCCGCCGTCCTGATCATTTCCAGCTGTGCCTTGCGGTACGCTGCGCGAACGTCGGCGCCGGTCAGGAGCGTTGTGTAGAATATTTCTCCGAAGAACTTCTTCGCCTTGCGGGAGGGGACCGTCGACGTGAAGACAATCTCCTGCGTCCCGTTCGCAAGGAACAGATAGGGTTCGGACGGCCTGATACCCGTCCGGTGCTCGTCGAGATCCGACACAACGACGGCCGGGACAGGCGGCAGCGAAAGCAATTGTCCCAGCGGGATGTGCTTCATCGTTCCGGCGGACTCCCCGTCCGAGAGAATGAAGAAGGAATTGCCCGGCCGCTGGTCGTTGAACTGGAAACGGATTGCAAGGTGGAGAAGATCTTCATTCTCCTTCTGCAGCGTGGCCAGCGACGCCTGCTGGTCGAAATACAGGCGCACATCCTTGAAGAACGCCCTGATGTCCCGCAGCTCGTACTCCACATCCCAGGACGTTCCCCCCGGACAGCCGACCCCTACGACCTCCTTGACCTGTCCGATCCTGATCCGCGGGAGGAGGAGGGAACTCGCGGAGGGGAGGTAGCTGACGGCATGCTTTTCTGCAACGAACCCGCCGCCCTGCTGTATCCCCCGGGAGAGCGCGTGGAGGGGAAGCGCTGCGACCTCCCGCGGGAGGACGATATTCAGATCCGTCACCCCGGCAATCGCACCTTCGATCGGACGGATGAACGCTTCATAGAGAGGAGCGTTCAGCTCGCGCAGGCGCGCCTCAACAGCGGACTGCCGGGGCCTGGAGGAATCCGCGTATGTTTCACGAAGGCGGAGGAGGTCGACAAATTCCCTGGAGAGGTCGAAGACTCTGTCTTTTTCAAAGGCCGCGACGTACACGCCTGAGTGTGCGTTGGTGACGACGAAGGCGTAGAGGGATCGGCGGGTCAATATGTGTTCGACGAGCGCCGTCCCCGGGGGGAGTCCCTTCGCGACCTCGGTCAACCCGACGCTTGCATTGCGTACGAAGGGTTCAAATGCCCTTTCATTGTGCGCGACCGCTTCGGCGGCGCCATTCATGACGCTGAACGCCTTTTCCCGCTCGGCGCGGGCTCCGGCTGCGAGTTCCGTCCCCTCACCGCCTTTCGAGTCAATCTCGAGGCACTGGCGTTCCGCGCCGATCTCCCTGGCGCGCGCGTCCTGGTATGCCCCCAGGAGCGTGCGGAGTGAATCGTTCCGGGGCTGCGCGTCCAAAGTACCGAGGATGCTGTGAAGCTCCCGGTTGTTCCGCCGGTCGGCATACCAGAATGCCTCGTCGTAGCGGCCGAGCTGGAGCAATATGTCGATCGCCTCATCGTGCCAGGGAGTACGGCGGGAGCCGAAGTAGGCCTGTTCGCATGAGAGGAAGAGGTCGTCGTCCGCCCGTGTAGAAATGACGGCCTCGCTCTGTTCGACCCCCCGTTTGAAATACCCGAGTGCATCNNCGGGAGGATTCGGCGTCGCAGTTCCCCAGCTGCAGGAGAAGGTAGCCCTCCGCAACCTTGTTTCCCGAGGCGTGTGCGGCGGAGAGGGCCGCCTTGAAAAACCGGACCGCCTCTGCAAACTTTCTTCCCCTGAGGTACAGGTTTCCGACCCGTATGAGTGCTTCAAGCCGGATTTCGGCGGCCCCGCGCGTCCTGTCCGCCCGTTTGAGGCATTCCCCGTAATTGGTGAGTGCGTCCCGCAGCCTGCCCGCCCCTTCAAATGCCATCGCAAGACGGAGCGCCGCCCGGACAGCGCGCATCGAGTCCCGTGCCTGATCCGCGAGCATCAGAGCGCGGAGATAATCTTCCGCTCCCCTGTCGAACAAACCGCGCGCGAATTTTCCGTCCCCCCAGGCGAGAAACACCGCTGCCTGGTGAGCGATGTCCCCGGCAGCCGTGTATCCCTGCAGCAGCTCCCTGATGATGTCCGACTCTTCCTCCTGCTCGTCGAGGACNNGGAACACCCGGGCGAGCCGGCGCGCCTCCACGTACATGGTGAACGCCTTCCTCTCTTCGCCCATCCTGCGGCGCAGAGCCGCAACGCGGAGCGTGACGTCACGCGCTCCGCTCCGGTCTGCCAGCCCCCTGAAATCCCCCAAGGACACACCGTACCAGAAAAATGCGCTGTCGAAGGAGGCGCCGGCGGCCGCCATGTCGCCGAGCAGGCGTGTCTCTTCGGCCACCCGGGGCCGCCGGTTGAGGCCCCCGTCGAGAGCAAGCGCGGCAAGAACCTGTTCCTTCGCCGTATGGTAATCGTCGCGCAGGATCGCGGTCTTCCCCCGGGTGAGCGCACTGTCAGCCCGCAGCTCTTCCGGCGATTGTTCGTTGCCGCACCCGGCACATCCGGATGCCGCGACGATGACTCCTGCAACGCAAAGGAATGAGAATCGGGACATGGGCTCAGGTGCTCCTGATCGCACGGATGATCTGTGCTGGATTGTCGGTGATCACCGCGTCTACTCCCGCGTGTGAGGCCGCTGCGAGTGCCGCGTGCGTATTCACACCGTAGACTGCGACCGCGAGTCCGGCTGCACGCGCGTCCCGCATGTGGCGCGCGCGCAACTGTGTGCGGCTGCAGATGAACATTGTCGCCCCGGTGAGCCTCGCAATCTGCGAGGGAGACCTGAAGCCGTCACGGACCGGCACGTACAGCGCACCGAGGCGGAGCGATTGATCGAGATGGTGGAGCCGGTGGAGAAACTTGTGGTCGAACGAGGAGACAACGACGGAGCCTTCCCTGCGGGCTTCCCTCACGAGGAGCAGGACCGATTCCGGCAGTGCAATCCCGCGGCGTCTGTCGCCGTCGGTTTTCACTTCGATATCGAGACCGACGGACACGGGGAGTCCTTCGAGCACTTCACGGAGCGTGGGGATCCGTTCACCGGCAAATTTCTTTGAATGCCACGAGCCAGCATCGGCATTCCGCAAATCCTCGAGCGTCAGATCCCAGATCCGGCCGCTGCCGTCGGAGGTCCTGCCGAGACTCCGGTCGTGGTGCACCACAAGCTCGAAGTCGCGGGTCATGCGCACGTCGAACTCGATCATGTCCGCACCCGCGGAGACCGCGAGATGGAATGCCGCCATTGTATTCTCGGGTGCGGATCCCGAGCTGCCGCGGTGGGCCACGACCAGCGGCCGTTTTCCCCCGGGAGGAGTCACGTCGGATGAGAATCGCGCAGCATGAGTCTTATTGCCCGGCTGACGGCGTCGACAGGCCCCGTCCCGTCGACGCTGAGCACCGCGCCGCTCACAGTGTAGTAGTGGATGACCGGCGCGGTGGTGCTGTGGTAGACCTTCAGCCGCTCGCGCACGGTCTGTTCCTTGTCGTCGTCCCGGTGGGTGAGCGGAGTGCCGCAGAGCGGACAGGGCGCCCCCATGGCGAGACCGTCAGTGTCCGCGTTGAATATGCGCCCGTCCTTCAGGCAGACAAGACGGTTGGACAGGCGCCGGATGATTTCGTCGTCATCCACGCTGATATCAACAACCGCGAACTCGCGGATGTGCAGATCCTCAAATATGCGGGAGAGCGCCTTCGCCTGCGGCAGCGTGCGCGGGAATCCGTCCAGTATGAAACCACGGGCCGCCCGGGCGGAGGCCAGGACCTCGCGCACGATGCCGATCATGATGTCGTCCGGCACCAGGTTCCCGGTGTCCATGATGGCTTTTGCCTTCCTCCCCAGATCCGTCCCCCCGGCTGCGGCCGCGCGCAGCATGTCACCCGTGGAGATGTGGGGGACGCCCAGCTCTTCAGAGAGAATTTTTGCCTGTGTTCCCTTCCCCACTCCCGGCGGCCCGAAAATAAGAACACGCATGTGGTGTGAGTCCTCGTGTAATGTGTGGTTGCGCGGTCGCGCTCAGTTATTTGCTGCGGCCTGCAGTACTGAGAGCGAGCTGCCCGCAGGCCGCGTCGATGTCCTCCCCCGCACTGGTGCGCACCATCACGGTCAGGTGCGCCCGGCGAAGCTCCCCTGCGATCTCCCCGGTACGCGGGGACGGGGAGAGAGATGCGGCGAACCCCGCGGGATGCGTGAAAGCTATCGGGTGGAACGGGATGATGTTGATCTTCGACGGGACCCTTCGCGCCAGCGCGATCAGACGCGTGACGTGCACCTGACTGTCATTGACCCCATCGAAGAATATGACCTCGTACGTGAGGCGCTGCTTTGTCTTCCGGTAGTAGTACTCCAGAGCCTCCATCAGCACCGGAAGTCCGAACTTCCTGTTGATGGGCATCAGCCGTGTGCGGGTCTCATCCACCGCGCTGTGGAGAGAGACCGCGAGATTGATCCGCTGCTTCTCGTCTGCCATTCTGCGAATTTCCTCCACCCTCCCCGCAGTGGAGACGGTGATCCGCCGTGCGGTGATGCCCGCCCCTGCGGTGAGGAGTCCGGCGGCCCTCATGACGGCCCCGTAGTTGAGGAGGGGTTCTCCCATCCCCATGAAGACGACGTTCGTGANNGCGTCCCCGTCCCGGGAAGCGGATGCGGGCGGAATCAGCACGCTTTCGATCTGCAGCCCGTCTTCAAGGGAGAAGAGAAGCTTCTCGGTTCCGTCCCGCTCTGAACGTCGCCGGGCCTGGAGCGTGACGCCGCCGATCCTGGCCGCATCTTCAAGGCGTTNNCCTGAATTCCTTGCCGAGGTCAGTCATTGTGGCGAACGAGGTCGCCCCCCTGGCGTAGAGCCACCGGTACAACTGGGACCCCCGGTACGAGGCCTCCCCGATCCTCTGCGAGAACGCCGAGAGCTCCTCTTTCGTCATACCCAGCAGATTCGTCCGTCCATCGCTCATGGCGCC
>PMND01000025.1:0-834 GCA_003161955.1 Ignavibacteriota bacterium
ACACGCTCCAGACAGTCACGACCAGCCAGTTCACCGGGACGGTTACTGCCCCGTCAGGCTACACCCTCGCAGCCAAGCTGGTCTACGCCAGGGTCTCTTCTTCGGCCGCGATTTCGCTGTTTACAGACGCCTCCGCGAATACCGCTCTCAGTTACTTTACCCCCGGCATTCCAGGGGCTACGCTGCTCCTGGGTGCAGAAGCCACCAAGGCCACCGGAGGGACGGCGATCACATGAAAAACCGGCCTTGCGATGGGGGCTACGGGTGTGCCGGTCNNGGCGTCGACACAACCGTGACGTTCTCATGGACCGCGATGGCCGGTGGGGTCCATCTTGTGGTTTTCACAGGGACGGGAAGCACCCCGACGTATTATGTCCTAACCGCCGGGACGAGCGCGACGATTCCCAACATGAAGCCGTTCGGTCTCGGTCTTCCCGCGGCCACGGCGTATAAGTGGCAAATCTATGGCTTTGGGCCGTTTGGCTCTGTTGACGCAGCGGCCGGCTCGGCGGGTTTCATCACCGCAATCAGCGTTCCTCTTGCCGCAACGGGGGACGTGTTTGTCGGCCTCTCGGCACAAAGAACGTTCACCACTGCCCCGTAGGAGATGTGCCCGGGGAATCCTCCGGGAGGGTTATTCAATCGATGGAGCGCATGCGGGGTCCGCATGCGCTCCTGTTGTATGCGGCGGCATCGCCCCCTTCTTTCGGACGCGGGGAATTGGTATATTCCCCCCATGAGTTCCCGTACGCTGATCGGCATACCTGACGACATCTCCGGCCGCCCCTTCCGGGACGCACTCCGCGCGGCCGGAGAGTTCGAGATCGTCCTTGA
>PMND01000025.1:968-1393 GCA_003161955.1 Ignavibacteriota bacterium
AACGTCCCGAAGCCCTCGACCTCGTGGAGGAATGGATTGCCGCAACCGATCTCCCGTACGTGCACGGTTTCTGGTGCGCGCGTGAGAAGACGCTGACCGATGCGGAGCGGACCGTTCTTGGCGGGCTCGGGAGCTGCGCGGACGGCGCCTTTCCGGACCCTGAGCGGCCTTCCCCCTTCGATCTCTTCTCCTATGATTTCCCCGAAAACGTCCGGGAAGGGATCCGGGAATTCCTCCGCTACGCCTATTACCACGGCATACTCCCCGACGTGCCGGACCTCCGCTTCTTCGGAACTGACGATAAGGACGAACCGGGCACTCCGGATATGAGCCCGAATTGAAAATTCTCCGGACAATGGGTAGATTATATAGATGCTGAAGACCCTCAATATAAAGAACTACGCCCTCATCGAAGAACTCACCGT
>PMND01000025.1:1610-22494 GCA_003161955.1 Ignavibacteriota bacterium
AGCCCGGAAGAAGCTCATGGAGATAGGCGAAGAACTTGACAGCCTGCGACAGAGGGAACAGCAGCTCGCAGAAAAAAGGGAGTTCTACGAATTCCAGATCGCCGAGATCGACGCGGTCGCCCCCCGGGCGGGGGAGGAAGAGGAGCTCGAAAGGGAGTTGAAGATCCTGGAAAACGCTGAGAAGCTCTTCGCGATCACCGGGAGCATGTACGGCATGCTCTACGACGGGGAACAGTCCGTGCACGACCTCCTCGTCATCGTCCGGAACCAGCTCCAGGACCTCGCAGTCATCGACAATCAGTTTACGGACGCCGCGAAGGAATGCGCCTCCGCCGGGGCCGTGGTAAGCGAGCTTGCAAAGTTCATTCAGGGATACAACGCGCGGGTCGAATTCAATCCGGAGCGTCTCGACACGCTCCGGGACCGGCTCGGGAGGCTGGCCCTCCTGAAAAGGAAATACGGGGGCTCGGTCGAAAGTACTCTCGCTCACAGGGAGAAAATCGGACAGGAAGTGCTCCTCGCGGAAAATTTCGACGAGGTGATGGACCGCCTCACGCGGGAGCTCGGCGACGCACGGGCTCTGTGCGGCGCAATCGCAGGGCGGCTTTCTGCCAAGCGGCACGACATCGCAAAAAAGGTGGACCGGGCGGTCGTCGAGGAACTCGAGAAACTCGGTGTCCGCCATGCCAGGTTTACGACACGGATCCTCCAGACCGAGCTCCCCCCGGGAGGGGAGGGACCCGACTTTGTCAGTGCCGGACGGAAGAATGTCCGTCTCAACCAGCGGGGGTACGACGACGTGGAATTCTTCATCTCCACGAACCTGGGGGAAGAGGACATGCCGCTTGTCAGGGTTGCCTCCGGGGGGGAAGTCTCCCGGATCATGCTCGCGCTCAAGAGCATACTTGCCAGGTCGGACCGTCTTCCGGTGCTGATATTCGACGAAATAGACGTCGGCGTCAGCGGGCGGGTCGCACAGGCGGTCGGCCGGAGCCTGAAGAACCTCTCGAATTTCCATCAGGTCATTGCGATCACGCATCTGCCGCAGATCGCGGGGCTCGCCGACACGCACTTCGCCGTGGAGAAAGAAGAACAGGGGACGAGAACCACCACCGGCATGCGCCGCCTCTCGCTCGAGGAGCAGGTGCATGAAGTGGCACGGCTCCTGAGCGGCGCCGAAGTGACGGACGCCGGACTTCTCGGCGCACGGGAACTCATGGGCCTCACGCGCCCCTCCTGAATCAGACACTCAACGCACACACACCGGCACTATGGCACTCCAGGTCTACAACACGCTCCACCGGCGCAAAGAGCCCTTCACTCCGCAGCACGAAGGCTATGTCGGCATGTACGTCTGCGGCCCCACGGTCTACGGAGACTCGCATCTCGGCCATGCAAAGAGCTATGTCTCCTTCGACGTCATCGTCCGTCATCTGCGGAGCCTGGGCTACAGGGTGCTCTATGTCCAGAACATCACCGATGTAGGGCACCTCACGGACAACGCCGATCAGGGGGAAGACAAGCTCGACAGGCAGGCCCGCATCGACAGGATCCACCCGATGCAGCTTGCCGAAACGTACACCAGGAGCTATTTCGAGGACATGGACGCCCTGAACGTCCTCCGCCCCGATATCGTCCCCCGCGCCTCCGGCCATATCACCGAGCAGATTGCGATCGTGCAGGCGCTCATCAATAAAGGGATGGCATACGTCGCGAACGGATCGGTCTACTTCGACGTCGGGACATTCCCCGCCTACGGAAAGCTCTCCGGCCGGACCGTGGAAGATCTCAATGCGGGCGCCCGCGTGGAAATCAAGGAAGAGAAGAAGCACCCGGCGGACTTCGCGCTCTGGAAGAAAGCCGACACGACCCACATCATGCGCTGGCCGAGCCCGTGGGGCGAGGGATTCCCCGGCTGGCATATCGAGTGTTCCGCAATGTCGATGAAGTACCTCGGAGAAGGGTTCGACATACACGGCGGGGGGATGGAGAACCAGTTTCCCCATCATGAATGCGAGATCGCGCAGAGCGAAGGGGCAACGGGTAAGCCGTTCGTCCGGTACTGGCTCCACAACAANNATCCTCCAGAGCCATTACCGGAGCACGCTGGATTTCAGCGATGAAGCCCTCGACGGAGCCCGCGCGGGGTATGAAAAGCTCGCCAACACTCTCCGCAACCTTCGCGAGAAGATCACTCACGCTATCGCCCCCGGGGGGGNNGAAGCGATTGACCGCTGGTATGCCCTCCACGCCGGCTCGGTCCTCGGGATCACGACGGGGAGCGCCGGTGGAACGGAGAGCTCCGGCACACTTGTGGGCCCCATTGTGGATCTCCTCATCGCGGTCCGGGGTGATATCCGGGCTCAGAAACTCTGGGCACTCTCCGACAAAATCCGCGACGGGCTCGCACGGATCGGGATCGGACTGGAAGACAAGAAGACGGGGACAACCTGGAAAAGAGTTTCCTGATCATCGCCGACGGCGTTCTCCTCTCCTGCGATCCCGGGAACAGGTGCGGCCGGTACAGTCTTCTCATACGGAACGGACGGATCGTGGACATCAATCCCTCCGCCCGGACTTTAATCTCCCTTTATCCCGGGGCCGAAGTTGTCGACGCTCGTGAGCGCATCGTCCTCCCCGGATTTATCAACGCGCACTACCACCCGGAGAGCGTTCTCCTCAGGTACATCACGGGGAGGGTCTCCTACGGCTCATGGGACGCGCTCCCCGGATTGCGCGGAACGCTGGCGCGTCTGCTCGATCCCGCCTCCGCCTCTGATGTCGCGGCACTCTACAGGACCGCCGGATTTCTGCATCTGAAAAACGGGACGACGGCCGTCGCCGAATATCCCGCCCCGTACGCTCCGGCGGTCTTGCAGGGAGCGATTGAAGGCATCGCCTCCTCGGGCGTCCGGTCCGTCTTCGCCCTCCAGACGTGGGAACAGCTCGAATTGTTCCGTCCTTCCCCCCTTTCCGATCCGAGGCAGTTTTCCATTTCTCTCGGGCCCGAGGAGAGCTATACAGTGTACAGCCTCGAAAACTTTGTCCGGGTCTCGGCGGAGACCCAGTTTCCGCTTGCGGCGCATCTCGGGGAGGTGCGGGCGGAAGTCGAAGCTTTGCGGGGAAGGTTCAAGAAAAGTCCCCTCCGCATACTGAAAGATTCCGGCGCACTCGTCCCCGCCACACACATCATGCACTGCAACCACATTCCGGAAAAAGATCTCGATCTTCTCCGGAACAGCGGCAACCCCGTCACGCTCTGTATCCGTTCGGCGCTGGCCAAACAGACAGGATATCCTCTCCTCCGCTCGCTTGCGTCCCACGACGTCACGATCTCTCTGGGAACCGATTGGGGAGAAACCGATCTCCTGGGAGAAATCAGGGTGCTCCGTAATCTGGGAAGGTACTACCCGGGTATCCCGGCGTACACGCCCCTGGAGCTTATCCGCATGGCCACGATCAACGGAGCACACGCGCTTGGAATCGCCTCCCACACGGGATCGCTTGAAGTGGGGAAACATGCGGATCTCGTGATGATCCCATTCAATGACGTCCGTCTTCCCGCCCTCCGCGCGATGCCGACAGCGGAAGAGATTGCAGAAATCGTCACGGATTNNAAAATTCTCGGCGATTTCCGGCAGCTCCAGGGGGCGTTCCTTCCCCCGGCGGCGGAAGGATATGAACCGGATCCGCGGAGTGGAATCCAGCTTCTCAAATCGGACCCGCGGGAAAAAGAGATCCTTCCAGGAACCGGAGAATCGAAGGAGGATGTTCCGCGGGAAAACAAAGCGAACATGCGTTCCCCCGGCCCGGTGCCCGGAGAATCCCTGCAGAAATCTCCCGTTGTCACGAAAAAGATCAGGAAAGTATTCGGTGAGGATGACATCTGAAGCGAGGACAACGACGACGGGGTGGCTCCGGCTGATCCCCCTCATGCTTTTCCTCTGCGCCCCGGCACCCGATCTGAGCGCTCAGGGCTCCGCCGGGTCTGCCGGGAAACTCGAGCCAAGAGCTCTTGTCGATTTTCCCACCGCGGGAATGATTCCCCGGGGAAGCATTGCACTGGACGTGGACTTCTACAGAGAGGGCGGCGTCGATCTCGCATGTGCCGTGGGGATATTGGACAGGCTGAGTGCGGGACTTTCCTACGGCGGGTCGGGGCTGATCGGTGCGGGATCACCCGTGATGAATGCGGCTCCCGGGTTCACCATCAAGCTGCGCCTCCTCGAGGAGAGCGTGTATGTCCCGGCCCTCGCCCTCGGCTTCGACTCGCAGGGGCATGACGGCTACATAAGGAGACTGAGCCGCTACGCCATCAAGTCCCCCGGCCTGTACGCGGTGTTCAGCAAGAACTACGCGGTCCTGGGATTTTTCAGCCTGCACGGAGGGACGAACTATTCACTCGAGCGTTCCGATGGGAACCGGAACATCAATCTCTTCGGGGGCATAGAGAAGACACTCGGACCCTTCCTTTCCTTCATGGTTGAATACAATCTCGGCGCGAACGACACGGGGACTGATGCGCTGGGGGGAGGGAAAGGCTACCTCAATATGGCCTTCCGGTGCTCAGTCGGCGGAGGACTCACGCTGGGGATCAATCTCAAAGACCTGGCGGATAACGGCGGAAACGTGACTGTCGCCAACAGGACCGTCCACATAGAGTACATCAGGCCCCTTTAGGGGGAGTGGCCTCCCGTATCCCGGAACCCCATCCCTTCCACGGTGTTCTTATTAATGAACGGCGTTTTTCATTCTGTCCAGTAATATGCACAGATTCCCCCCCCGGCCCCCCAGGAATGGCCGGATTCGGGCAGGTCTATTGGCACCAATCTTGTAACCCATTGTACCACGTGGACCCTGACGGTTCATATGCTCATCACGAGGCGACGACAATGAAACACGAAATACGATTTCTCCTCTGCAGCTTCTTCGCTGCAATTCCGCTTTTCCTCTTTTCCGGTTGTTACACACAGGTGGGCACGGCAAGGGGAGACGTGGACGAAGGATACGATTCCCGGACTGCAGCAAACGACCAGACTGCAGCGAACGACCAGACCGCCGGCGACAGCACACAACCCGGCGATTATGATTCCGCCCGGCGGGAGTTCTACAATGACTCCTACTACGCATCCGACAACCCGGCGTACAGTGTCGGGATCGGCTTCGGGTGGGCACCCGGGTACGGCTACGGTTATCCCTGGTACTTCTATGACGGGTATCCCTGGTACGGGGGGTTCTATCCTTATGCGTTCGGGTTCTCCCGCTACTACGGCGGATTTTACAATCACGGTGGTGGGTTCGCGTCCTATGGAAGGGGATACGCCACGCGGAGATACGGCATGGCGCGTTCGTCAGGCGGATCACGAAGCGGCTATGCGACGCCGACAGGCGGAAGCCTGGTTTCGCCGATGCCGGCCGGACGTACAGGAACGGCAAGGGGGACAGTGATGAATGGAAGATCGATTCCACGCAGAGCCGTGGTCTCCGGCGCACCGTCGGCACGCGGGCGGGCGGGGACGAGGATGTCACCGCGGAGTCAGTCCGGGATGCGGGGACGTTCGGCCCCTCAGGGAAGCAGCCAGGGGAGGTCGGGAGGGAGAGGCTATTCATCTCCGTCCGGTCACTCGGCGCCCTCCGGCGGTGGTAGCAGGGGTGGCAGTAGTGGCGGCGGGGGTTCGAGGGGCGGCGGTGGCGGAGGCTCGAGAGGCGGCGGCGGAAGGCGTTAGACAATAACCCAGACAATAGGAAATGGCGATGAAACGACTCATGATTGCGGCGGCTGTTCTTCTGATGACGTCAGCCCCGGCAGGTGTGTTTGCGCAGATCCCGGAAGATGCTCTTCGACTTGGAACGCCGGGCATCGGTGTCGGTGCCAGAGCGATCGGGATGGGGGGGGCATACACGGGAGTGGCATCGGACTTCAGTGCACTCTACTGGAATCCGGCGGGTCTCGCCCAGGCCGTGCACGGCGAATTCTCCGTCGGGCTGAACTACAACAACATCGGGAACACAAGCACGTATTTCGGGACCGGGGACCAGTACAGCGTTAATGCGACGAACCTGAACACGCTGGGGCTCGTCTACCCGATCCCGGTGAGGCAGGGGAGCGCGGTGATCGCATTCGGGTTCGATCGCCAGAGCTCGTTCGCGAGCGGTCTGTCATTCAGCGGGTTCAACCCGAACAGCTCCGTGATACAGACATATGCAAGGAACGGCGATTACCTCCCNNACGCAGCTCGGGAAGATACTCGAGTCGGGAGGTTTGAACAACTGGTCCGTCGGCGGCGCGATCGACATCGGGAAGAACCTCTCCCTCGGCATAACGCTGACCTACCTGTCGGGCACATACAGGTACGATCATACGTACACGGAACAGGACCGCGCGGGGGTCTACGCCAGCTTGCCGCTGGCGAACTACCAGACATTCTATTCCCTCGGTCTGAACGACTACATCGCGGACGATATCGCCGGCTGGAACGCGAAATTCGGTCTCATGTACCGCGTGCCGGACCTCTTCCGGCTCGGCCTCACGGTCAAGACCCCCACGGCGTTCAACATCCAGGAGACGTTCGGCACCCCCGCTTCGTCTCCGGCGACTGCCATGCTCGGATCGGGGGGCGCCACCGCCCCGATCACGTTCGATCCCGGGGAAGGTTCCAACAAATACAATATCAACACCCCCTGGGTGTTCGGTGCAGGCGCTTCGTTGATATTGCGTGACCTCGTCCTTTCGGTGGATGCGGAATACACGGACTGGACGCAGCTTGAGTTCGCAAAAACGAGCGCCGATGTTCTTGCAAACAATGAGACGATCAAGCAGATATTCGTGGGGACGACGACCCTCCGCGGAGGGGCGGAATACGACATACACCAGATCGGCCTCAGGTTGCGCGGCGGGTACATGTACATTCCTTCCCCGTTCAGGGGTGACCCCGCATCGTTCGATCAGAAGTACATCACCGGAGGACTCGGTATACTCCTCGGAGAATCAACAATGGTGGACCTGGCGTACGCGCACGGCATGTGGAACACGTTCGTCTACAGCTATACAGACCCGAACGGGGTCATCGTCCCCCCGTCGGTCAACGAGAAGATCTCGACAAACAATTTCTTCCTTACGCTGACGCACAGGTTCTAGCAATCCCGCTGATTTCAGGCGGGAGCAGATTCCCTGTTTGCAGAAGTAGAGTCCATTCGATATATTGAAGTCCATCATTCGATGGACTTCTTTTTTATAAGCAGATGAGCCGGAAAACCAGGATTATCGGGGGGACGATCGGCGTTCTGCTTGTCGCAATCCTCGCCGCCGTCCTGTTTCTCCGTTACCAGATCCGCAAATC
The DNA here is from genome assembly GCA_003161955.1 of Ignavibacteriota bacterium. GTDB lineage: Bacteria > Bacteroidota > Ignavibacteria > UBA10030 > UBA6906 > Fen-1273. The sequence goes on from PMND01000025.1 coordinate 8,951, forward strand.
GTTTCCAGTCACGACCGGGACACTCAGCGTTCGTGGACTGACTTCCGCCGTCCGCGTGCTCCGTGATGCGTACGGCGTCCCGCACATCGAGGCCGCAAACGAGCACGACCTGATGGTCGCGACCGGCTTCGTGCACGCCCAGGACCGTCTCTGGCAGATGGACATGAGCCGCCGTGCCGGGGAAGGGCGGCTCTCCGAGCTCTTCGGCCGGGTGACGCTCCCGTTTGACAGGATGTTCCGCATCGTGGGGATCAGGCGGAGTGCCGCGCAGATCATCGCACGGATGGCGCCCGAATCGCTGGACCGTCTCCGCTGGTACTCGGACGGGGTGAACGCATACATCGCCTCTGCCAGGGGGCGATACCCTGTTGAATTCGATCTCCTCGGGTATGAACCCGAACCCTGGACCCCTCTCCACAGCGTGATCGTCGGACGGCTGACCGCCTGGGAGCTGAACCTCTCCTGGTGGACAGACCTGACGTACGGGAGCATCGCCGGCCGGGTCGGCCTCGACCGCATAATCGAAATCATGCCGGAGTATCCTGCCGGGGTGCCGCCGACCGTGCCGCAGGGAGAATGGAGGTCATACGCCTCACTCGGTCTTCCGTACCTCCGGACCGCACAGGCGTATGCCGCTCTTTCCGGGTCAGCCTCGGTGAGCGGGGGGAGCAACGCCTGGGCGGTTGCGCCCCGGCACTCCACAACAGGTGCGGCGATTCTCGCCAACGACACACACCTGCAGCTGGAGTCCCCTTCCCGGTGGTACGAGATCCAGATGCAGATGCCCGGGTCACGCGTCCGGGGAATGTCGATGACCGGCGTCCCGGCCGTCGTCGCCGGGCGGAACGATTCGATCGCATGGGGCATCACCAACGTCATGGCGGACGACGCGGACTTCTACGTCGAGCAGCTGGACACGCTGACGGGCTCGCACTACCTGTACGACGGCCGGTGGTATCCCCTCACGCTTCTCGGCGAAGAGATCCCCGTCCGGGGCGATTCCGCCCGATCCCTCACCGTACGTCTCACCCGCCACGGTCCGATCGTCACGGATATTGAGACCCCCCTCCAGAAGGGGAAATCCCCGTACGTCGCCAGCATGCGCTGGACGGGGAGCGAAGTGGACGATCAGTTCCTCGCGTTCACGCGCATCGACAGGGCCCGGAACTGGGAGGAGTTCACAGCGGGAGTCAGGGAGTTCGCCGTTCCCGGGCAGAACTTCGTCTATGCGGACGTCCGCGGAAACATCGGATACTGGTGCGGTGTGCGCCTCCCGGTGCGCAACGGGAGAAACTCGCTCCTCCCCCTCCCCGGCTGGGACCCGTCCGCGGAATGGAAGGGGTTCGTCCCGTTTGCGCGGCTCCCCCACAGGTTCAACCCCCCCGAAGGATACATCGCCACTGCGAACAACAGGATCGTCGATGAGTCGTATCCGTACCACATCTCCGACCTGTGGGAACCCTCATCCCGCATTCAGCGCCTGAACGATGTCCTCGGAGGGAAGGGGGATGTTTTCTCCGTGCAGGACTTTGAGCGGCTGCAGCTCGACACATACTCCTACTACGCGCGTGAAATCGTTCCTTTCATCGTCGGGGCGTTTCGGGACAGCATCGGGACACTCCCCGGGGGGGACAGGGTCTTCGAGTACCTGCGCAACTGGCACTTCCGGTTTACCACTGATGATGTCGCGACCTCCATTTACCAGGAGTTCCTCGTCCGGCTCCTGCGTAACACGTTCGCCGACGAGATGGGAGACGATCTGTTTCATGACTGGGTGATCCTCACCAATATCCCGCTCAGGGTCATAGCGCGGCTCCTGGCGCAGGGATCGTCCGCCTGGTTTGATGATGTGCGGACTCCGTTCGTGGAAACACGCGACGACATTGTGCGGAAGAGTCTTCGCGAGGCCCTGGCGGATCTCCAGGCGCAATGGGGAGCGGACCCGAAGAACTGGCGCTGGGGGAATCTTCACACTGTATCCCTCAGACATCCCTTCGGACTCCAGAAACCGCTTGACCGCATATTCAACGTCGGCCCCTTCCCGGCAAGCGGGGGCTCCACCGCTCTTGTCAGCTTCGAGTATGATCTGAACAAGCCGTTCGCCGTAACCGTGGGGCCTTCGTTCCGGCAGATATTCGACATGGGGGGAGAAGGGGAATTCCGATCGGTCCTCCCCTCCGGGGAATCAGGCCAGGTGTACCATTCTCACTACGCGGACCAGACCAGCCTCTGGCTCAACGGTGCTTACCGGACCGGCGTGTTCAGGGGGGCGGCGCGCGCCGACATGGAGCGTCTCATCCTGGAACCCGGCCAATGACCCCCGTAATCTCCCCCGGCCTCTCTCGGCGAATCCGTGGCGCCCGCTCGATCGTCGCTTTTACAGGGGCGGGAGTCTCCGCGGAAAGCGGCGTCCCGACATTCCGGGGGGCCGACGGGATCTGGTCGAAGCTGAAACCGGAAGAGCTTGCCAGCATGGGCGCGTTCATGAAAAATCCGTCGATGGTCTGGGAGTGGTACGCCCACCGGAAAAAGATCATGAGCGGGATTACACCCAACCCGGGTCACTACGCACTCGCGCGGATGGAGAACCTCGCCCCGTCATTTGCCGTCATCACGCAGAACATCGACGGCCTTCACCGCAGAGCGGGGAGCCGGACCGTCTACGAGCTCCACGGGAACATCGAACGGAACTACTGCATGAAATGCGGGACGCCGTACGGGGACGATTTTGTGGTTGCCTCCTCCGGTGTCCCGGTCTGTCCGGCGTGCGGAGGTCTGGTGCGGCCTGACGTCGTCTGGTTCGGCGAGATGCTGCCGGAAGATGCATGGGACGCCTCCGTGCGGGCGGCGGAAGGGGCGGACCTGTTCATGTCCGTCGGCACATCCGCGGTGGTCTACCCTGCGGCGTCGCTCCCGCTGGTCGCAAAACGGTCCGGCGCCTACCTGCTGGAAATCAACCCCGAACCCACGCCGCTGACTCCGCAGGCGGACGAATACCTTCAGGGCGCCTCAGGCGTTTTCCTCCCCATCCTCGCTGACGCCCTGGAAGGAGCACGCCGTTTGCCCCACTCACATACATGACATCGACAGGCAGAATATGACCGCCCAGCGAGGCAAGACCAAAATCGTCTGTACGCTCGGACCGGCATCCTCATCCGTCGGAATGCTTGTCGACCTCATTCAATCGGGGGTGGGTGTCGTGAGGCTCAACTTCTCGCACGGAACACAGGAACAACACAGCGAGGCGCTGAAGAACGTGCATCAGGCCGTGGCACAGACCGGTGTCGAGGTATCCGTCCTGCAGGACCTTCAGGGGCCGAAGATCCGCATCGGCGAGCTCAGTGTCCCGTCCATAGACCTTCGCCAGGGGGAGAAACTTGTCATCACCACCGAGCCGCTTGTCGGCGGACCCGGCAGGGTCTCCACGACGTATGAAGCCCTCGCGAGCGACGTCCACCCCGGTGCCGACATTCTTCTCGACGACGGGAAGCTCCGTCTGAAAGTCCTGGAGGTCAAAGGAAAGGATGTGATGTGCGAAGTCGTCGTCGGCGGAAGCCTTTCCGCCCACAAGGGGATCAACCTCCCGGGAGTTGCCGTGAGCGCCCCGTCGCTCACGGCAAAGGACATACGCGACCTTGAATTCGGGCTCGAGCACGAAGTCGATTTTGTGGCCCTTTCATTTGTGAGGACCGCCGATGATGTCCGGAATCTGAGGGCTGCAATAGCGTCCCGCCTCCCGGCGGGTCTCCGCCCCCGGATAATTGCGAAGATCGAAAAGCCTCAGGCAATTGCGAACATCGACGAGATCATCGGCGCCACCGACGGTGTCATGGTAGCGCGCGGCGATCTCGGTGTGGAGCTCCCGGCCGAAGATGTCCCCATACTGCAGAAGATGATCGTCGCCCGCTGCAACCGAGCGGGGAAACCCGTCATCATTGCCACGCAGATGCTCGAGTCGATGGTCAGCAGTCCCACTCCCACACGCGCCGAGGTGAGCGACGTTGCCAACGCCGTGCTCGACGGGGGGGATGCCGTCATGCTCAGCGGCGAGACGTCGGTGGGGAAGTACCCTGTTGAGACTGTGCGCATCATGGCGAGGATCATCCGCAAAGTCGAGTCGGAACGGCTGGGGAAGCGGAAGCAGATCATGGACTCCAGGACGGCCGTCGAGAACCGGCATGACGCGCTCGGCAGCGCTGCCTGCGTGCTCGCCGATCAGATGCGTGCCGCGGCGATCGTGACGGTGACGAATTCCGGGCACACCGCGCGCGTCATCGCACGGTACAGGCCCGATCCACCGATCATCGCCGTTACCGACAGCGTCAGGACCCTGCGCTCCCTCGCCCTGGTCTGGGGGGTGCGGGGACTTATCGTTGAGAACCTCGGGGACGATTCGGACAGCGCGCTGGCGAGGGTTCAGGAACGCCTGGTGGCTTCCGGGCTCGTGAAGCGCGGGGAATATATCGTTCTGCTCGCGGGACAGCCGTTCTTCGCCCGCGGGTCGACCAACTTCATCAAGGTGGAAAAAATAGGGTAAGAGACCGCGGCGGGTCGGGCCGCCGTCAGTGTTTTGCGGCTTATTCGTCGATCTCGAACACGCGGTCCAGCATGGAGATCTTGAGCAGGCTCGACACCTTCTTGTGCACGTGGATGAGCTTCACGGTCCCGCCGTGTTCCTTCATCTTCCGTTCGGCGATCAGCAGGGCGCTGAGGCCGCTGCTGTCGCAGAAATCGACTTCGCCGAGATCGATGACCAGGGATTGCACTTTGGGCTTGCAGAGGAGAAGGAATTCCCCCTTCAGCTCCGGCGCGATCGAAGAATCGAGTTTCTTCTGCTTCAGCTTCAGCGTCGCCGAAGTCCCGTTGTGCGCAATTTCGAAGTTCATAATCCCTCTGCCCTGAAAAACATCTCGAGGCACTGCACGAGTCGATCGTAGGCGCGTTCTCTCCGCGAAGCAGGTTCCATGCGGATCTGGAAATTGAAAAACGTGTCGGCGTGGAGACCCGCAAATCCCGCCCGCACCCGCGCATTGCTTTCCTTGCAAATATAGGCGGAAGGAATCATGAAGTCAAGGTTGAGGTCGAGTGCCAGGTCATAGTTACGTTCGGCGACGCGGGTGAGGAACGAGCGCTGCGGGAGAAATAACCTGCTGACATCCCCCGGTCCGACGAGGAGAACGCGGCAGCGGGGGAGAACCCGTTCGACCGGAGTTCCGCCGGCCGCCGCGATCACCGTGATATCGGGCTCGTAGAAGTGCTCGCGCAGGAAAGTCAGAACATGAGCCTGCCCCTCTTCCGCGGACTGTCCCAGAGGCATGATGACGAGCACGCGGTCCGATGTCGAGATCGAATGGCTGAACGAGATCACCTCCTCCTTCGACGCGCGGAAGTGGAACCTCGCAACCTGCATTCCTATGGACCTGCGGAGAGATCCCAGCATAACACTCTCACGTCATCAGCTTCGTGAATTCTTCCTCGGAGATCACCGCGATTCCGAGTTCGCGCGCGCGCGCCAGCTTTGATCCGGCATCTTCGCCCGCCACGAGAAAAGAGGCGTTCTTGCTGACCGCGGAGACCACCTTCCCGCCGTTCTCCTCGATCAGGCGGCTTGCCTCCTCCCTCGTATACGAGGAGAGCGTCCCCGTCAGTACGAACGTCTTTCCTTTCAGCGTCGCCTTCTTTGGAGCCGCCGTCCCCGACATCGAAAGCCCGGCTTCCTTCAGACGGCGGACGATGTCGCGGTTATGTTTGTCCGCGAAGAAATGGACAATGCTCTCGGCGATCTTCGGCCCCACCTGGGGTGTAAGGTGCAGCTCCTCTTCGGTCGCCTCCGCCAGCGCGTCGATTGATGAGAACGAAGAGGCCAGCACTTTCGCCACGCCCGACCCCACATGTCTGATGCCGAGGCCGAAGAGCACGCGGGCGAACGGCTGCTTCCTGCTCCCTGCGATCGCATCCAGGAGGTTACCCGTGCTCTTTTCCCCCCACCGGTCCAGCGCGACGAGTGTCTTCTTCCGGGGAGCAAGTGCGTAGAGATCGGCGACGTTTCTGACGAGCTTCATCGACACCAGGGTCTCCACGGCGGCCTCGCCAAGCCCCTCGATATCCATCGCGCCCCGGTGAGCGAAATGCTCGATCCGTCCCTGGACCTGCGCGGGACAGTCCGCGTTCTCGCAGAAATAGTTGGCCTCCCCCTCTTCCCGGTATATCCGCGAGCCGCAGGCGGGACAGGAGGCAGGCATCGCGAACGNNCCCCCTTTCTCCACCACCACAGCGTCGCCGATCCGCAGGTCGAGCTCCCGTATATAGTCGATGTTATGCAGTGTCGCGCGGGAGACCGTCGTCCCTCCCACAAACACCGGTTCAAGCTCGGCGACCGGTGTCACTGTGCCGACCCGTCCCACCTGCAGGGCGATCCCCTTCAGGCGGGTCTGTGCCTGCCGTGAGGCGAACTTAAAGGCGACCGCCCACCTGGGGCTCTTCGCTATCGTCCCGAGGGTCTCCTGCTGCCGGAGACTGTCCACCTTTACCACGATGCCGTCGATGTCGTACGGGAGCGAGTCTCTTTTTTCCTCCCACCGCTTCCAGAACCCGATCACTTCCTCGATGTTCCTGCAGACCTTGGAATGCGGGCTCACCGGGAAACCGAGTGTTCGGAGCGTCACGAGGTTTGCCGAATGGCGATCCTTCCCCCCGCCGAGGAGGAAATAAGCGGACATCTGGATCGGCCTCGTGGCCACCACCTTCGGATCCTGCATTTTCAAAGTGCCGGCCGTCGCATTACGCGGGTTGATGAATGCCTTTTCCCCCGCGGCCGTCCGCCCGGCGTTCATCCCGTCGAAATCATTCCGGTGCATAAACGCTTCGCCCCGGACCTCGATATTCATGAGGGACTTCGCTTTGGTTCTGAGCACCAGCGGTATCGAGCGGATCGTCCGCAGGTTGTTGGTGATGTCATCCCCCCGTGTGCCGTCCCCGCGCGTTGCTCCCTGAACGAGGGCGCCGTTCCTGTACGTCAGCGCGATCGCGACCCCGTCGAACTTGAGTTCCGCCACATAGAGCGGCTTCTGATCCCCGAGAATTTCACGCACGCGCCTGTCAAAATCCCTGATTTCCCCGTCGCTGTACGTATTGGCCAGACTGAGCATCGGCGGGTCGTGCGCCACCGTGCGGAACTCTTTTGTCGGCTCCCCGCCCACGCGCTGTGTCGGGGAATCGGCGGAGCGGAGACCGGGGTAATCCGTTTCCAGGTCCTGCAGCTCCCGCATCAGGCGGTCGTACTGCTCGTCGGCGATGACGGGTTCGGCGAGGACGTAATAACGGAAGTCGTGATCATGGAGCTGCTTCCGGAGCTCCTCGGCGCGCTGCCGGGCCTTCCGGGGAATTGGCGGCATTGTCAACGGCCTGCCGCAGTCTGTCGTGTCAGGGTGACATTGCGCACGACGTTCCCCCTCCGTCCCAGCGTCCCCAGCTGTCGCTTATCCAGTGCGAAGGATACCGCGCCTGCATTTCCAAGCGTCACAAGGAACCTGTTCCCCGCGCGCCATGACGGCTTCGAGCCCGGGTGGAATATGTATTCATGGGGCGGGAGGCTGTCCACGGTGATCGTCATCCAGACGGTATCGCTCACCGAGGCGAAGAGGGTCAGGCTGTCCGTGCGGTGCGGGGAAGGAGGCGGAGCCGGGTGCGCCGTCGCAGACTGGTCTTCCTGCTCTTTGACGACATTCTGGAACGGAATCTCGATCACCGGAGCCGTCGTCCCGGGAGAGAAGAGGTTCCAGGCGAAGACGGCAGCGACGGCGATGATCACCAGAGTGACGCCGATCGTCGCCATGCGTGGCGTCATGAATGTCGAGGGCTCGAGTGAAAACGTGGGGCGCTTCGCCGGCGGCGGGGGGAGTGCCCGTTCTGCGGGCCGTGCGGTTTCCTCCCCGGCACGTCGTGTCTCGTCGAACCGGCGCAGGGTCTCTGCGCCGTCAAGCCCGATGGCGGCGGCGTATTCCCTGATGAACGCCCGCACGTACGTTTCGGGAAGGATCGAGGTGTCCCCCCGTTCGATCGCCTCCAGGTGCCTGATGTTGATCAGTGTCCTGTCGGCGATGTCGGCCAGGCTTACCCTCTTTTCTTCCCGGGCGCGTTTCAGTTCCAGAAAAAAGATGTTCATTGTGTCGCGGCCTCCGCGGGCGCCGGTGTGCGGTCGTCAAGTATCTCCCGGACCTTGAGTGCGAGCATTTCCAGTTGGAAGGGCTTCTGCACAAACCCGTTCACCTCGCTGGACAAATTCGATGTCTCAACCCCTTCGCGGCCGTAGCCGGTCACGATGATGATCCGGCAGCGGGGGTTGATCAGGCGGAGGACCTCAAACGTCTGTTTCCCTCCCATCACCGGCATGTTGATATCGAGGAGGATCAGGTCGATCGTCGCCTGCCGGGTGCGGTAGATGTCCACGCCCGACTTTCCATCATGCTCCACGTACACCGTGTATCCGAGTCCTGTCAGCATATCCCGCGCAATTTCACAAACGCTGATCTCGTCGTCGATGATCAGAATATTCTCTTTGCCGCGCGGGAGACGGCGCCGTCTCTGGTGTCCCGCCATCGGGGCGCTCGCGCTGGCACGGGGGAGATAGACTGAAAAAGTCGTCCCCCGCCCCACCTCGCTTTCCAGGTTGATGAATCCTCCGTGGCTCTGGACGACTCCGTACACCACCGACAGTCCGAGCCCCGTCCCCGAGTCCTTCGTCGTGAAGAACGGCTCGAACACCCTGTTCTGTATGTTACGTTCAATGCCGCGTCCGGTATCGCTGATCGTGATCACCACGAACTGGCCGGGCTTTATCGAAGAAAACTGGGTCATAGTATGGGCGTCGGCCATCGTAACGGCCGTCGCGACCGTGAGCGTCCCTCCCTCCGGCATGGCGTCCCGGGCGTTCAGGAATAAGTTCAGCAGCGCCTGCTGGATCTGCCCGTCGTCCCCGCTCACAGTCCCGCCGGTCTCCGTCAGGTTCTTGATCACCTCGATCTCCTTTGTGACACTCCGCTGAAAAAGGTGTAGGGTTTCCTCGATCAGCGCGTTGATATCCACAAGCTTGACGAGAGTCTCCGTCTTCCGCGCGAAGGTGAGGAGCTGGCGTGTCAGCGACGAGCCGCGGCGGGCCGAGGACTCGATGATTGCGACATATTTGTAGAGCTTGGATTTTTCGGTCAGGTGCCGCCGCATGATGGATGCCGAACCGAGGATGGCCGCGAGTATGTTGTTGAAATCGTGTGCGATACCCCCGGCGAGATTGCCGATACTGTCGATCTTCTGCGCATGGAGGAGCGCCCCTTCCATCATCTTTCGTTCGGAAATATCCCGGGCCACGACACGCGCGTTGACCGTGGCTCCTTTCTCGTCGAAGACGAGCGACGAATTCAGCGTCACCGGGAAAGGGAGCTCTCCGTTTTTCAACATCTGCTCTTCCACGTCCTTCATCCCCCGCGCTTCGGCAAACATCCTGTCGACAAGATCCCTGACCGCGCCGCGCCGGTCCTCCACGAAACAGCGCTCGAAGGGCTTGCCGATCATATCCGTCTTCGGCAGTCCGAGCATCGCCGCTCCCGTGGTGTTACAGCCGACAATGATATGCAGCCGGTTGACGCTCAGGTAAATATCGGGGGCGTTCTCGAACAGGTCGACATATTCTTTCTCGGACTGCTTCAGCCGCTCGAAGAGCTGGGCGTTATTCAGTGCGACGCTGATCTGGTTGCCGAAAGCCTCGGCGAGCTCCGCCTGTTTGCTCGTGAAGNNTCGGCGGAGTGGCCGTTCACCGGCAGGAACCTCATCGTTGTCCCCTTGGAGCACTTCAGGACAAGCGCGTCCCCTTCGAGCATGTAGATCCAGCCGTACTCGGTCCCCAGAAGCTCCGTGATCTTATCGAGGGCGGTCTGGAGCACGATGTCGAGTTCCACNNGAAAAGAAGACATTGGTGAACCCTATCGTCCCGACCGTCAGTATGCTTATGAAATCCATAAGCCGGGGGTTCTGTCCGGTGACCACCATTGCGCTGATAATCGTGGCCATGGAGACGATAACCGCTGTAGAGGCGACAATTTGCGCCTGCTCTACAGGACCCAGGTTACGGACGAACCGCCGGAATGCTTCAACGGGGTTTTTCATGGGATTTCAATGTACAAAACGATCCCTGGACATACAACGAAACCCCTGTCATTGCGGGTGGCGACGATCCGGGGAGGGCCGATTGAAAAGCGACAGTCCCGCCGGAACGGCGGGACTGTGAGCGCTGCATGATGAGTGGGACTGCGAGTCCCGCCCTGGTAGGCGGGACTACTGCTGGCAGCGTGCCGGTTCCTTGAAGAACTACACTACAGGCGCCGGTTTCTTCGGCGGAAGCACTGCTTCCTTGCAGGCCTTTGCAACGCGGAACTTCACCACTGTCTTTGCCGGGATCTGAATCGTCTCGCCCGTTTTCGGATTCCGTCCGAGGCGAGCCTTCCGATTGACAAGGACAAGCTTCCCGATCCCCGGGAGCGTGAAGGAGTTCTTTGCCTCTTTATAGGAGAGCGCTGCGAGCTCTTCGAACAACGATGCAACAAACTTCTTCTTCAGATCAAATTTCTTGGCAAAGTGGGCAATCGTTGCCGTCTTTGACATTGGTTTACCCATTGAACCTCCTTAAAAATTGTGAGTGAGAAACGTGTTCATTCCGCCATTGAAATAGGCTCGATTTCATTGAGAAGATAGCATAATGCCTTCAATTTTCAAACACAAAACCCAAATACGGTCAACAAAAACGTCTAAAAATAAGATAATTGACCCGGCGAGTAGAAGTAAAAGAGGCAGAAGTGCCTGTAACATGCTATGGAATAAGGTGTTACCGCTCAAAGGGTTCCATATACTCCACGTCTCCTTCTGACGTCAAAATCTCGATGGGACATCGCGGAAGGGAGGAAATAAACGCCCTGCCATAGCTTTTCCTGACGATGCGCGCATCGAGTATAGTCACAATCCCCTTGTCGTCCCTCGTCCGTATCAACCTGCCGGCCCCCTGCTTGAATTTGAGCAACGCCTCGGGGAGCGTGTACTCCATGAACGCATTCCCTCCCCGAGCCGCGATCCCTTCCAGTCTGGCTTCGATCAGGGGGTGGTTGGGAAACGCAAATGGGAGGCGCGTGATTATGACGTGTTCCAGGGCCTCTCCCGGGACATCGACTCCCATCCAGAAACTGTCGAGTCCGAAAAGCACGGAATGGATGTCACGCTTGAATTCTTCGAGCAGCTGGTGGCGCTGGCCGTCGATCCCCTGGACCATCAGCGTGAGTCCGCGCTTTGCGATCTCATCGGCGAGTGCGGACGCGGTGGAACGCATCGTCGATGTGCTCGTGAAAAGCACGAGCGCTTTCCCGTGTGACCTGTCGATGCTCCGCAGGATCCACCGGGGTAGTTCCGTGCTGTACCCCTCAGTTTCGGGCTCGGCGATATCGCCCGCGATGCTGAGCGTCATCTGGCGNNGAGTGAGCCGTTCACCGAGAGCGTCGCGCTCGTCATGATGACAGAACTCCCCTCACGGAACAGGCGCGGTCCCAGTACCTGACCGATGTCCGAAGGAGCGGCGCAGAGTGTGACGTTTTTGCTCCCTCCCGTGGGGAGTTCCACCCAGTAGGTCAAGTCCCTGTCGATCTGCTCCAGGAAAGTCGTAACCCCCGTACGGACCGACTGGACAGCCCCGCGGGCTGCCCCGAGCTCCTGCCTCCGGAACATATCATCGGCATCCTCCTCCTCTGCGCGCACCGCGGCCTCGACCGCAGCGAAATGATCCCCGAGCGCATCTGCCACAAGATGGGGATTCCTGATCCTGACGTCATGGCGGAATCCCCCGTCGCGCCCTGACTCCGTCGCGAGTGCGCGCGCAGTACGGCCGATGAGCGCGAAGAACTCATCGGCCGCTGTTTCTCCCCTCGTGCAGAGCGTGGCATTCTTCTTTTTCCTGCGGGAGAGGAGTCCCTTCTTGGTTCCCGGATGGTAGAGTTTATGCAGGGCGATGATCGCCTGCCTGTGCGAGATCTTCAGTCCTATCCCTGCCCCCGCTACGGCCTCCAGTGTGTGGGCCTCATCAAAGATCACAAAATCATCGGGGAACAGGTAGAATTCTTCGCTCCCGCCGATCCCCATCAATGAAAAGAAGAGAGCATGGTTCAGTATCACCACCGGTGCTTCACGGGCCCGCTGCTTCGCCCGTTGAAAAAAGCAGTGGGATCCGCAAATGCCGGAGCTGCAGACCCCCTGTTCAGAGCATACCGCATCCCAGACATCCGCGCGGGGAGTAAAGTCCAGTCCTTCGGCGTCTCCATCCCGCGTGCGGAGCGACCATTCCCGTATGNNGTCACAGAACGTGCGATCGGAAAATCCTTCTGGAGGAGCTGCTCCTGGAGGTTTTTCGTGTGCGTGGAAATGACGGCCTTATGTCCTCCCCGTACTGCATAGAGGAGCGCGGGGACAAGGTAGCCGAGTGTCTTCCCGACCCCCGTGGGGGCTTCAACGATCAGATGACGCCGTTCCAGCAGCGCCGAGGCAACCGCAGAGGCCATCTTCCCCTGCTGCGGGCGCAGTTCAAACCCCTCGCGGCGCGCAAGTGCGCCGGTCTCAGAGAATATCGATTGGACAGAATCGTTGAGGTCGGGTGTCATATCCATGGCAATGTAACGAAACGCGCGTCCCTATTCCAGAATCTGTCTTTTTAGGGGGATATGTCTTATCATCAGGGACATGAAAAGACTCTCTTCCCTGTTTGCGTTCGTCATCCTTTGCCATCCCCTGTGTGCGGGAGTGGTCGATTCCACATCTGCAACGGGCCTGTCTGCCGTGGCGGTCATGGAATCGGACGGAATGAAATTCCTCAAGGGGGCCGGATACATTTTCTCCGCTCCTGTGCGCTGGAATGGGAGCGACTGGCTCATGTTTGGCGGGGCGGGTGTCGGGACCGCGGCTGTGAGCGGACTCGATATCGATGGCCGCATGTTCATGCAGAAGCACCAGACAACCGGGAACAGCGGTCTTGCCACGGCGGCTGAGCAATACGGCAACGGATTCAACATGATAGCGCTTTCGGCCGGAGGGTATATCGCGGGGCTTGCCCTCGATGAGCGGTGGCTCAGGGAGACTTCGTTTCTGGCCGGATCAGCGATACTGATCGCCGGAGCCATTTCTACTGTCACCAAGGTCCTCATCGGAAGAGCGCGCCCGTACACGGGGGATGGGCACATGACGTTCAAGCCATTCTCACTTCCTCTGGTAGACGTTGCATCATTCCCCTCCGGGCACACAATCGTTGCGTTCGCCTTCTCAGGCGTTCTGGCGGAACGGATCAAGAACACGTGGGCGTCGATCGGACTGTACGGTCTGGCAGCCTCCTGCGGGCTCTCCCGGATGTATACAGACGAGCACTGGGTCTCGGACGTAGTCTTCGGGGCGATTATCTCCGTCGCCGTAAGCCACTCGCTTGTCAGGTGGTTCGAGTCAGGCGAAGACTCTTCAAGCCAGAGTGG
>PMND01000025.1:22518-31089 GCA_003161955.1 Ignavibacteriota bacterium
TGAAGGAAGGGAAACCTGTCACCGACGACAAGAATCCGGAAGACTCGCTGAAAACCCGCCCCGTCCTCGGGTTGCAGATCCTTCGCGGCTTCACATATGCGGGGGACCGTCTCTGGAGCGGCGGAAAAATTTATGATCCGAAGAGCGGAAACGACTACAGCGCCAAAATGACGCTGGTGGACGAACAGAACCTTGACCTCCGGGGATACGTGGTGATCCCCCTCTTCGGACGAACTGAAAAATGGACGCGACCTTGAATTGCTCTCGTCAATGTTTCGTGCCGTAACGCTCATCGATGCCATTAATTTAGTGTAATTCTTATCGTGAGGGGGAAGAGGGAGGACATATGGACCCGGCCTTCCTCTTGCTCATGTTGATCTACAACCCAGGTCGCGATGAAGTAACCGATCATCCCCCCCAGAAAATCGTCAGATGTCCAGTGCTGATCCTGATACACCCGGGCGACAAATGTCAGTGCGGCAGGTATGTACGCAATTCCTTTCAGCCAATCCGATTGGGCGTTTCTTGAAAGAACNNTTGAAAAAAAGGTTTGAGAATGGATGAAACGACTTGTGCCCTTCGTTGGTATAGGGTCGTGCCCTGCCAATCGCCATCTTGAGCAGATACGTCGTCGCGCCCGCGTAGAGCGAAGCCTGGCCGATCTCATAGGCTATTTTCTTCGTTCCCCCATCGTTCGTGAGCAGCGAATGAATAGCAAAACCGCCGAACAGCACCACCGGCGAGTATAGTTCCCCGTATATTCTGCCGAATTCGACCGGGGCACTCTTGGAATATTCATGATTTCTTTGAACTGCATCCCGAATCGGTTGGTCGGCCTGCATTACCAGAAACGTTCCGGCACCCGTCAGACCAAGTTTGAGCCAGTCACTCCCTTCCCACCTGGCCGGTTGCTTGATGAAACTCCAGGTCTCATCTTCGAACTGGGAGAAATTATACTTAAGCTGTGCGATGACAGACGAGTTGCCAATGAAGAGGAGAAGGAGCGATGGGAGAATAACACGTCGCACAGTGAATCCTTTCATCGTTGTTGCTTAAAATTATCTACATAGTATTGCAGAAAGATCCTCTGTTCGGTTCGTACATCATGAAAATCGGGAAAATCGCGCGGGTATCTGTCAGTGTAGTACACGAGGTGCTCAAATCCAAGGCTGAAATTGCCGAGAATTCTGAATGCGACACTGGGCTTTATTATGCCGACGAAGCTTTCCCCCGCAATGCCGACATAGGTGTGAATCCAGTAATAATAGCCTCGAAACGTGAGGTTTACCCATGCCCCGAGGTTTAGAGTCGTCTCGAACTTCGTTTCCCCCCCGCCGCCATAATTGTAATCTCTGAACTGAGAAGTATCCGGTCCCAGTTGCGTGCTGTTTCCGGCCAGTGGTACCAGGCCGAGCTGGAGATCCAAATAGAGATTGGAGTTCCCACTCAAAGACATCTTAGAGACCACACCGCCACCAAAAGCTATGGTGCCGAGCTCGAAAGTCTTGTTATCCCAGAAGTCATAATGTTGAAATGCCCCGACCAGAAAATCCATGTTTCCGGAGTGGACATTTCTGCCAACCAGGATCCCCTGGCCAACGACATTGTCGACAATCTTCCTCCCCGCTCCAAACGTCAGGTTTCCCCGAAGTGCGAAATAATCAAAAAGCTTTCGCGATCGTTGTTCAAACGGATTCCCGTAATCAAGTTGCAGGGTGAGCATTTCGTCTGTGGCCCCCGCCCCGAATTTTCTACCGTCATTTACAACGTGTGGCCCCGCAGAGAACGTCATGTTGAGAGGTTCTTTGTGATAAATCTCTTCTGAGGTTACTCTGGTGAGTTTCCCTTGCAGAAGCCTGCCGAATGCCCTCCCGGGGTTGATTATCCCGGCAAACAGTTCTCGAAACACCCTTTCTGATCCGGTNNGCGCCGGTAACCGTTGTATTGATCAAATCGTTGATCGACGGTAACGTATTCTCTCCAAAATACTCCCACATGAGGCTTCCGCCAAATGCGAAAGGCACGGATTCCCAGAAAGTATATCCGTTTGCGCGGGACGCATTGAAATAGCCTGCCCCGGAATAGGGATGGAAGAAATAATTCATTCCGAACCTGTCNNATGCCCATGTAACTACGTTATTCCCTACAACCCTGATAGCACATAACCACCAGGGAGATCTTTGATTGTAGGCCGGGTTGTCGTCCATCAGATCGCCGTACATGTTGTGTCGCACGGTGTCGCCTGACGTACTCCACGCAGGAGAAGCGACGGGATGAGGGGAGAGGCTGAGCTCTGTCTTGTACGTCTGCCGGTAGCTTCCGGTGGGCAGACCTGATGATATGTTTGTCCCGGCATCCTGCGCTTGAACCAGCGACGAAAACAAAAACGACGCAACTGCTACGCGTGTGAATGTCATCGTGTACCCTCATCGTTGCACGCTAATCGCTATCCTTGAATAAGTCCTTCATTGTCTTTCCAATTTATTGATTGGTAATGGACAAAGGGTGGTTGCTCGTTGCAGACATGGGTTACTCTGCAGCAGTCGTTTGTTGCCTTTCCCCATCGGCGGGAACCCCACCTATTAGGCCTGTAAAGGAGTTTACCTATTCGAAGTGTTTGATGTGATCAATCAAAAGGATGGTAAAATAGCTAACCCCACCAGGGAGAGGGCGCAAATGGGACTGAAGGGGGCTTCTTTTGATCGCGGGAAGAAGTGCTCAATCTCACAGAGTTCTTCAGGGGATACCCGTAGATTGTGAGTACTGGTTGGAGAGGCTGTAGACTTGTTGTTTTCGATGCTATCTGTTGGAGGGGTCAAAGAAGGTATTTATGCGATTGACGTATTGTGCGATCCTTTCCCTGACGATTCTGGCCGGAGCGGTATCGGCTCCGGCATATTCGCAGGATAAAGAAGGGCGATGGGCTGTTGGATTTCACGCCGGCGGCAACCTCTGGCTGAACGGCTACAACAGCCGTGCCGCCGGGGCTGGTGGTGGATTCACGCTCCGGTACGGCGTGAGCGATGCCTTTTCAGCCGGACTTGTTACCGGACTTGAAGTGCTGAAATCCAAGGAAGATCCTCCCTTCACCGGAACATCCCTCAACTACCTGAAGGTGAACGCGATTCCTCTCTCTCTCGTCGGGTGGTTCTCTCTCTCCCCGGGAAAAACGATCAATCCCTATTACTATATGGGGTTGGGCGTTTTCTTCTACCAGAGAGAGACGACCGATGGCGGGCAGAGTGTCTTTCTCCCGGACAAAAAATACCGGTCGTCGCTCCATCTTCCGGCGGGAATCGGCGTCGAGACCCTTCTGTCCAAGAATCTCCTCTGTACGGTCGATCTCGGTTATGGCCTGCTTGACAGCCATGTCGAGGTTCCCGGTGCCGGGAGAGTGAGCTGGTACGCCACAGCCAGGGTCGGCGTCACTTTTCTCCTTGGCACGGGCACTGCCGAAGAAAAGCTGCGAAAGAGAGAAGCGGCCGAGGCAGGAGTGCGCTGGGCGAAGCAAATTGCCGAAGAGAGGCGAGCGAAGCAGATTGCCGAAGAGAAGCGCCTGAAAGATCTTCCCCGGGCGGCGGACCCGCCGCCGGGAGACTCCGTACTCTCCAGACCGGCCGTGGCAGATGACCCTCCCGATCCACCCGCCATGCCTCTGCCGTCACCGAGGGTGAGCCCGGGCGGGACTCCCCTTCTCCTTGAAAAAGGAAAAAGCCTCATTCTCAAGGGTGTGAACTTTGAGATGAACAGGGCTGCTCTCACGAGCGACTCGGAGCCATTTCTGACGGCAGTCCTCAAGGCCCTTCTTGCCAGTCCGGATATCGAGGTCCTGATTGTCGGACACACGGATCTCGCAGGGTCACGGGATTTCAACCAGTCGCTCTCATTTCACAGGGCACAGGCCGTGTTCACATGGCTCGTGAAGCGGGGGATTTCTGCGAAGAGGCTGATGGTGGCCGGGAAAGGGGCCGATCAGCCCATCGCCGACAACGTCACGGTGCAGGGACGCACGGCAAACAGGCGGATTGAACTTCGCGTCCTGAAGTAAGATATTGCGCACCATCACGGAGACACATCCCCGCGGTTCGTATCATGAGTTACGACAGCCAGGACTGTTCGACAGATCAGATCCCGGGACCACTCTCGATTGCAGGACACCATCATGATCGGACATCTCGTTGCAATTCAACCCTGGTTTGCAGATCAATCAGAGAAGAGTGACCTCAAACGACTGGGAGACCTGATGACGTTTGAGATCGACCAAAGCGCCCCCTTACTCGTGCAGCACCTGTATCCACGAAACTCTCCGCCTCAGAATTTTCCACTCAGCACAAGGTATGCTATTCATGAAATCGAGGCCCCGCCCCTGGAAGTCCATCGCGGCTGTTGCTTCGACGCTGAAAGCAGCCGCGTGTTGAATATCCGCCCACTCAAGTAAGCCCGAGCACCCACCCAGGACGAACAGAGGGAGGCGCCAGTGTCTCAGGAGAAGCTCACTGCAGTGCTATTGTGGTCATGCCCGGACAGGAAGGGATTGGTTTCCCGTATTGCCCAGTTTCTCTTCGATCACGGAGGGAACATCCTTGATCTGGATGAGCATGTGGACCGGGTTGAGAAGATGTTCTTTCTCCGGGTCGCCTGGGATATGAGCGAATTCACCATCCCACCGGAAAAATTCGATGAGATGCTCCTGCCGCTCGCGACAGAGTGCAGCGCGCAATGGTCCATACGATTGGGAAACGAGAAGCGGCGATTGGCAATCTTCGTCTCGCAGCACGACCATTGCCTCCAGGAGATCCTCTGGCGCCAGGAGCTCGGAGAATTCCACGCCGAGATCTCCTTCATTGTGTCAAATCATCCCGACGCCGGATTCCTTGCCGAACGGTACCACATCCCGTTCCATGTCTTTCCCATCACCGAAGAGAACAGGGATCAACAGGAAGCGGAGGAACTCAACCTTCTCGTCGGGGCAAAAGTCGACACGATCATACTTGCCCGCTACATGCAAATACTGTCGCCGCGCTTCGTCGACCGCTTTCCACACAGGATCGTCAACATCCATCACTCATTCCTGCCGGCATTTGCGGGAGGGAACCCGTACAAGCAGGCATATAATCGCGGGGTGAAAATCATCGGTGCGACAAGTCACTATGTGACGGATCTCCTCGACGAAGGGCCCATCATCGAACAGGATATCATTCGAATATCTCACAAGGACTCCCTGGACGACCTGATACGAAAGGGGAGGGACCTGGAGCGGCTCGTGCTGGCGAGGGCCCTGCGGTTCCATCTCGAAGACCGGGTCCTCGTTCACGGGCGGAAGACGGTGGTGTTCGACTGATGAAAAGCCGGATGGCATCGAACCGGAATGCGCGAATGAAACCGCCGCAACTGCCGGCGGACCTGGCACCCGGACGGCTCACAACACTGGATGACGAAGGGGAATACGTTGCGATGCTGCTGGCGGATTCCGACCTCGCCGGGCAATCCGCCGGGAATGTCGTGTTCGATCAGTTGATAGTGCGACATGCGTCATTGAGCCGCGCACGCCTGCCGAAGATGAAGATGTCGGACACGCGCCTGGAGGCCTGCGACCTGTCCGGAGCGTTGTTGCAGAAGGCCAGATGGTACAGGGTTGAACTCGTCGGATGCCGGCTGACCGGCATCCAGTTGTCGGAGTTCAACGGAGAGGATGTCCTGTTCAGGGATTGCACGATGGGTAGCGCCATGTTCACGTCGGGGAGATTCCGCACGGTGCGGTTTGAGAAATGTACGATGCGACGTCTGCTCCTCGAGAAAACGGTGCTCGCAGGAGCGGTCTTCTCGGAGTGTGACCTGGCAGAGGCGGACCTGACGGGCAGCACGCTGAAAGGAGTTGACTTCCGCGGTTCGAATCTGGCCGGTATACACGTCGAAGAGCGGCAGCTTCAGGGGACAATCATCGATTCACTGCAGGCCATCCAGGTTGCCCTGCTCCTCGGGATTAATGTGCGAGANNCGCGAAGAGGTGAGGCGCCATCGAGCGTTAAACATGCCCTGGAGTCCCACCATGGTTGCTGAGCCCTCACCTCTTCCGCGGCATTTGCCTTTCAGCGATTCTCGGGGTGTCTTTCGGGCATACTGCGGTCATCATGCCGTACGACTTCCGGACGCCGTTCCGCCACATGGATACGAACGCGCGCATGCCGGCGAGGATGATGGACGACGACGTGTCTCGGGCGGTTCTGGGTGTTTACCCGTATGTTCAATTGTGAGCTGGCGGTAGAAACCGCCATCATGATAGCAATCGCGATAACAAGACTGCCTGCAATACCCCGTAAGTGCTTCATGACCATTCTCCCTTGTTGATGTATTCTGGTACCTCCAAAACCATTTTGGCTGAGGCCTTGACTCTTAGAAGATTGCGGAAAACCATCCCAACGGATATGGGCCATAGGGTTGAAAGGGTAGTTAACCCATCAGAATAGTGAATCAGACAATCGGGGGAGCTACGGCTGAAACTTGTCCTGCGACGGCTTCGTAGTGATGGAAAGGGGGCCATTCCACACATTTCGGTTACCAGGAGGCGGTAAGGGATTCTCCTGGCCCCGGAATCCGCCGGGATATCCCGGTGTGCTCATACAATGGCTGAAATCCCGGGCGGCAATATAGGGGTCGTTGCACGCCGATAGTTCTTAGAATTCCGGCGACTGTCAGGGCTTATATAGTCCTTTCCAGTTCGCACCGGTCAATCCTCCCCGGTAAGACCGCTCGTCGAGGGGGGAAAGCCCGCGGATCATCGCCGGGGTGAGGAGCTTGATTTTCCTTATCCGGTCGAGACGGACGCCGATCACGTCCAGACCCGCGTCGTCTCCCATCCAGTTAAGCCTGTCAAACGAACGCAGATTCAGGGGGACGGTAAATGCCCGGAGCGTCTTCTCTCGCCTGATATTGTAGTACTGCTCGAAATACGACAGTATCAGCTCCCTCAGCGTCCTGTGAATCGGTTCCCTGTATGTCAGACCGGCAAAGTTGGATTTTGCCACTCCCCCCCAGTACCCCCCGATCCGGTAAACAGCGATGATGTGATCGTCATCCCGTTCATTGGGGAGCATGTCGATGATGAGCGGCGGGTATCCGATAAACCGGAGTGCGGCCGCTGCGAAAAGAGCCCCGTCAAAACAATGTGCAATCCTGTCATGGAGGACGGTCCTTGGAGACCGGTATCGTTCTTCCGCGCTGTACGGCAGCGAGAGGAGGAATTTCTGAATCTTGAACGGGGTGGAGAGCCGTTCCAGGAGCGCGATGTCTTTGCGTGGAAATGTTCTGGCAAAAATCGGGTCAGGTTTCATCACCCCAGGTCCGGGATGTCGTATTCGCCTAACCGCAAAGGATACCGCCCATACTCGCGCAGGAGGCGTATGACGTAGTCGTAGTTCTCCCCGGAAACGTTGCTCGGTACGGAGTGGTCCGATTGAACGATATAGCCGCCCCCTTTGGCAGCGTTGAGTTTCGTGAGGACCATATTCTTGATTTCTTCCTGCGAGCCGTTCGCCCAGGTGACGACATCGAGATTGCCGCAGAAACCGATCCTGTGTCCGTATTGCCGGCGCAGTTCGACGACATCCATCCCCGCTTTCGCTTCAAGCGGATTGTATGCGTCTATCCCGATGTCAATGAAATCCTGAAAGATGCGCCTGACATTTCCGCATCCGTGATAGATGACCGGAAGTCCGTGGGAGTGGCACTCCTCGACGATCGATTTGACCACAGGCTTAAAGCACTTTCGCCAATAGTCAGGTGAAAAAAACATGTCCCTGGTATAGGCAACATCCCCCCAGATAACCATCCCATCCAGTCTGTCACCGGCTGCTTTGATCTGAGCCCTCGTGATGCCAAGAGCAAACTCCCCGACCCGCTCGATGAATCCGGCAAGTTCGTCGGGATAGAGCCCTATCCAGAGCATCACATTCTGTGAGCCGATAATGCGCCAGAGCATCTCCTGTCCCTCGCACACGCTTCCGTATACCGGGAATTCGGAATGGAGCGACTTCACCGTCTCCACCCACGCCGGCGAGTCTCTTGCGAAACCGTCGCCGACCCCCGCAATCTGGTTGTCACCTGCATTGAAATAGCGCCGGGCATCCCACGGATCGTCGAACCGGAAGGCATTCATTTTCTCGATCGTATCGGTCTCGAATCTCAGGAAGGCAGGCATCGGATCGGCAAACTGCTTCCTGATAATCGCTTCAAATCCGGTGCGAAGGAGAACGTGGTCGGCGGATTCCTCCAGCATCTCAAACTGCCTGATATGAGGATCCATATTGGGAACGGTGACGATCCAATCGAGATCGTAATACCTGTAGATATCCGTCTCCTTCGGAAGCCCGAGATCACGCTTCCACCGATCGAGAAAGCTGCCCCAGAAGAAATCGCTGACCGGAACCCGATCCGCTTCTTCGTGGCGGAGAGTCCTGTTCATCCTGTCGAGCTTCGCGAGACAGCCCGGATCACGATTCATGTAATCCCTTTATGCGTTTCATGAGCATTGAGGAGATGATTGCCGCTCGATCCTCGAATATAACCATATTT
>PMND01000025.1:31102-86381 GCA_003161955.1 Ignavibacteriota bacterium
GGTATCGTGAGCTGGGGAGACGAGGGATTCTCAAAGAGCTACAAGGGCGAAGTCAGAAAGCGGATTCTTGCAAAGCTGAACCCCGGGTTTCTCAAGCCTGTGCCGGGCATTCCTGAGACATTGCATGCACAAAGGGTTCATGAAGTGTATGGAGGACTCGGCTATCTGATCGTAGCGAGGAAAAACTGAAACGTTGGCTCAACCAGAGTCCCCCTCGCTGACTGCATGATCCCGTCGGGCGAGAATCACCGGACAACTGAAATCTCATTCAAGCAAGAGCATTTTACGGGTTTGAATGAACGCCCCCGCCTTGAGCCGGTAAAAGTACACGCCGCTTGCGAGACTCCCCCCGTCAAAGCGCACTTCATGATAGCCCGGATCCTGGGTGTCATTGACCAGAACAGCCACCTGCTGACCGAGCGCATTAAACACGGACAGCGTCACGAACGACATTGCCGGCAACGCGTAACGGATGGTCGTGGTTGGATTGAAAGGGTTGGGGTAGTTCTGGTCAAGATTGAAGGACACGGGGAGATCTGCCGGCGGGACTTCCACTCGAACAGGATCGTTGTAATGGACGGAGCCGTCGAGATCAACCTGTCTGATCCGGTAATACCAGGAACCCGTCGTGACCGACCGGTCAAGGAACGTGTAGGTTTGCGGTATGGTCGTAGTCCCGTGGCCGTGGATGAACGACCCGGGAAGAGTGGCAAAACCCTGTTCACCGGCGTTTCTACGATCCACGTAGAATCCAAAGCTGTTAGTCTCACTGACGGTTGCCCACGAGAGTTTGACAGATCCCCCGACTGCTGGTGCCCCAGAGAAGGCGCTCAGTTGAATCGGAAGAGGTTCGCTCACCCCGCCATTCTTGTCCGTTTTGATTACGTAAATGTCTCCTGATCCTGCTCCAAAGGATTCGGTTGTACCAACGAGAGCATATCCACTATCGCTCGTCTGGACAACGCCCACCCCGTAATCATTTTGATCGCCTCCATACGTCTTCGTCCAGAGAGTATCCCCCGCCGCATTGGTCTTTACCAACGACATCTTGGAAATGAGGTTAACTGGTGAGGCAATGGAGCCCCCGAGAATATAGCCGCCATCCGTGGTTTGCTGAACGCGCCTTGCATCACTTACAGGTGCGTTTCCATAGATCCTCGTCCAGACAGACTTNNCGCCTGTTGATTCGCCGAATCCCTGCCGTAGAACCTGGTCCAGAGTGTATCCCCCACGGGATCGGTCTTGATCAACATAACAAGAGATCGCGCCGGATCCGAGAATTCGGTGAAGCCCGTGACAACGAACCCGTGGTCGCGAGTCTCCATCAGTGACGTGCCCTGGCTGCCGATGGCCAGGTGGTACGATCTACCCCATACTTCATTTCCGTATTTATCCAACTTGTAAAGAAGAGTTTGATCATTGACCCCGAGCCCTCCGTAGATGCTCCCCAGGAGAACGAACCCGTTGTCTGAAGTCGGTTGCACGGAATACCCGTAGTCTCCGAAGAACTGCTTTGACCATTCAACTTTACCGAGTGAATCCGCCAAGAAGACAAGTATTCTGTCGCTTCCTGCGATACTGTCAGGATAGGTGTCGCCGACCACGATATAGCCCCCGCTCGGAGCTTGATGCGCGTACTCCCCCCGGGCAAAAACGGTTCCCGGGTATGTTTGTTCCCAGACCACATTCCCTTCCTTGCTCAGCCTGCCGAGATAGAGCCTGGTTGGGCACGACCCGCACGGAGTCACCGTTCCGCAAATAATAAATCCGCCGTCGGGCGTTTGCTCGATGGATGCCCCTTCGTCATACTGGGCTCCGCCAAGTGTTTTTGTGAACGTTATCGTCTGTGAAGAGGCCGGCGATGCCAGAGCGGCGACGAGAGATATGGCGGCTGCCCGGCCCCGTATCAGTTCAAACATCTGATGTGCTCGAGAGATGTGATGCCGGGTTTCTTTGCTCAATGAGGTGCATAAATGACGAAGCCTCGTGCATCTTTCTTGTGACCGGTTAAAGATGGCTCGATCCATAAAACCGTGTCTGAATGAAACCATTCCCGCTCCCGGACACGATCTGCTCTTTGGGGAGTGAGGAAATATACTCACTATCACGTCAAATGCAATGCATCCCCGCTCCGGGAAGACAACCAATTCCTACACAGATGGGCTGGATTCAATGCCAGAGCAATCGCTTTTTCGCCTGAACGATAGTCAGCGCTATTTCTTTTTGTCCCTGAACAATGTGTGTCCTTTTACCAGCCATGAAACACCGAAGGCAAATAGCGCGACAGATTCGAGTATCAGTACCGGATTCATTGCTGCAAGAGAAGTCCCCCGGCAGAAGACGTTGTACAGAGTTATGCATACTATTGCAAGGATCATTACGATTCCGCAGGAGCGATAAATCACATTCCTTCGCTTCTTCTCTTTACCCATGACACCCGGGTGACGTCTGGTAAAGAGGAATAGTGAATTGAAGGACAATGCAAGAAAGAACAATGCACTGAACGCCAAATGGATTATTTCGGAAATATTGTCGGCGATGAGAAACATTCCGACTCTGACAACTTTGCCGGAGTACATTGCGGTAGGGAAGAGAATTATTCCCAGTGCAAAGAGTCCGCTCATGTTTGCAACGATGTCGTCAATTTGTTCATAGCCTCTGTAGGACAGGAGGAACAAAGCAACTCCGCTCAATATCCCGACAAACAAATCACGCATGTTTGTGTAATAATAACCGCTTATCGACCCCTGTAGACCCGGATCACTTTGTGCAAGTCCTCCGAGGATGACGATAAAAGGGAGCGATATTCCGAGAATGCCTATTAATCTCCGCATCGTCAAATATGAGATGATCAGACTCTTTTCCCGATTCGGTGACATATCAACGCCCCTGCATAATTNNAGTATACTAAAGAAATGATCAAATAAGAGGTTCACCTCACTACTCCTGACGGCAGCGGCGCGGGACCTGACGCACGAATAATTGTCAGGCCGGGACGTGGGCTGTGTTCATACGTAGGAACCTTTGCGGTGTTTGAAGAGGCAGAACTGTGGGCCAACAGAGCTTGTGTCACCTTTTCGGTTAGCAATTCCGTCAGCAGTGCGGAGGGAATCATCGAATCTCGTCGGAGCGAGGGGATTTGAACCCCTGACCCCCTGAACCCCATTCAGGTGCGCTACCGGGCTGCGCTACGCTCCGTATACCGGTGCAGCAACAATTTCGTTTCTACGCCAGCTTCTTCAGCAGCTCCTGCAGGAATTCCTTCGCCTCGAGCATGTCCGCACGAAGCACGTCGTCCTTGATCTTCGTCCTGGATTTCGGAGCGTCGATAAGCTCCAGCTGCTCTCCCGTATCGACCTCGGGCGTGTAGGTTTTCAGGACCTGTTTTGCCCCTTCGATCGTGTATCGTTCATCGCGGAGGAGCTTCTTGATATACAGGATCAGCTTGATTTCGCGGTTTGTGTAAATCCGGTTACCGGCCCTGTTCTTTGCAGGCTTCAGCTGCTCAAACTCCGACTCCCAGTACCGCAACACGTATTGCTCGAGGTCCGTGATCTTTGCGACCTCGCTGATCGAGTAATACAGTTTTTTGATCCCGAGGGATTTCATGGACGATCGCGAAGTGTGCGAAGAACGCTCTTCCACGCACACAATACGCAAATCCAGTCTGATAATCAACCGCTCCCCCGGGGTGGACTTCCCGGTTCCCTTCACAACCAGGAATTGAGTCCGCGGCTAACGGATCCTGGATTTCGAGAGGCGGAGATCAATTTCCTTGATTTTCCTCAATTCAGCCTGCGCATTCTGCAGTTGGAGATCGAGCTCCTGCAACCTGCGTGAATCGGCATTCAATGAAGCCGATTGTCTCTTTGTCAGGACGGTGAGGCTGTCGCCGGCAGCGGAGATCTGTTCAATTTGCGCGTGAAGCCGCAGAATGCGGTGTAGGAGCTCGACTGAGACCCGGACATTCTCCCTCTCAGGCTTCTTCATCGGGAGAGAAAGATACGCGACGTACCATCGGTAGGCGGCACTGTCGTTTCGGGCGGAAAACGGGCTGATCGAGTACAGGAGCGCAGCTCTCCGGACGGCCGGAGGATAGAAACTCGACCGTGGGAACTCCTCAGCCACACTTGCGTATTGCAGTGCAGCGCTCTGGAACTTCCCCTCCCGCTCGAGGCTGTCGGCGAGCTGCATCCGGTACGCTGCTCCCGTTTCGGGAAACCTTTCCGGCGCAAACGGCCCGCAACCTGACAATGTCATCCCGGCTGCAACGAGAGTCCACAGGCATTGTCTCATTTTCATGCGGCTCCAGTTCTTTCCGAACGGTGAACGGGAAATTCGACAGTGAACGTCGAACCCACGCCTACCGTGCTGTTTGCATAGACTCTTCCTCCCTGCCCCTCGACGAGCGCCTTCACGAAAGCAAGCCCGATACCCGTTCCCCTTTTTCCCCCCCTTATCGCGGTATTGGTCCGGTAGAATTTTGTGAAAATATTCGGAAGTTCCTCTTTCGAGATGCCGGATCCGGTGTCGCGTACAACCACCTGCACACCGAAAGGACACGGGCCCACCCACACCTCGATCTTTCCTCCATTCTCGGTATACTTCAGTGCGTTGCTGATCAGGTTCCCGAATATCTCAATGCTCCGGTGCGGGTCGATGAACGCCGGGGGAATGTCTGATGCAACGAACGTCAGTGTGATCTCTTTCCCGGCGGCGACCAGTGAGGCATCGTCGACCACCGGCTTGACCATCGCGGCGAGATCAACCGGCTTCAAATCGTACCGCATCATCCCCGCTTCGACCTTCGAAAGCTCCAGGAACTGGTTGCTGAAGTTTGCGATCTTCTGGACGTTTTCCCGTATCCCGTTGAGAATTTTCAACTGCGGTTCGCTCGCAGGGGAATCGGCCTTCTTCGTCAGCAGGTAGTGCGCCGAGAGGATCGACTGGAGCGGCATCCTGATCTCATGGGAGATATGCTGCATCATCTCGGCACGGAACCGGTTCATCTGGTCAAGGCTCCCGCTCATGTGGTTGAATGCCCGCGCCAGGTCGGCGATTTCGTCGTGCGAGGTGATCCGTATCCGTGCAAAGGATCCCCCGGCAATTTTCCTCGTCCCGGCGACGAGCGTCCCGATCGGGCGCGTAATAGTGCGGGTGATGATCAACGCGGCGCCGATCGCGGCGAGAAGCGTTCCGAGTGCGATAAACAGGGCAACCTTGATGGACCGCTCCGTCGCGCGGTCGATGCTTTGTACGGACGTGTCCACCGCGTGCTGCCGGCGGGAAACCAGGTCGTCGAGCGACTTCCGTACCTCATCCATGGCGTCGGCGCGCGAGTTCACCGCGGAAGGCGTGAGGTCGTCGCCAAGGACAGAGGTGAAGTGTTGATCGTGAATCTGGCCGGCGAATTCGAGCGTCTGCCGCTCACGGGGGTCGGAAAGCATGCCGGACAGTGAATCCAGATGCCTGACGAACCGTTTGTTGTACTCCAGGAAGGCGCTCCTGTAGGAGGTATCCTGCGCCATGAAATACCTGTCGGCGTAGCGCTCCTCCTCGTACAGGATCGTGCGCATCTCCTTCTCGAGGTCGATCGCCTGCACATCGACGGTCAACGCGGTGCGGGACGTGCCGGTGACCCGGCGAAGCTCGAAGAGAACGTACGCGGTGGCGATCAGCATCAGGAATATGACAATCCCGAACCCGATCATCAGCTTCCTGTAAATGGTGAGCTTCACCCGGCCCCCTCCTGGATCAGCACGATTGCCACGACGTGGCTGTCCGAGTGCGAGAGGGAGAGCATGATACTCGCCCCCGCGAGCCGATCACGCAGCGTTCCGTGCAGGGAGAAGCGAGGCTGACCCGAGGGTTCGTTCATGACTTCGACGTCCTTCCAGCGGAACTCCCCCGCCCAGCCGGTGGAAAGGGCCTTGCTCAGCGCCTCTTTTGCCGCGAAGCGCGCGGCATAGTGCTGGAAGCGGTGTGCCTTTCCGTTGCAGTACAAGACCTCGCGGGGAGTGTACACTTTGTCGAGGAACCGATCCCCCAGCCGTTCGATGCTCCGCCTGATCCTGTCAATTTCAATGATGTCGACGCCGATCCCTTTGATCATGTCAGGTCCCGCCGCGTTTTGCGTTTTCGCGGTCAATCACGTCCAGGAGTTCCGAGACGTCATTCAGGTCGAAATCGGCGTGTGATTCCACGGTCCCGAACGTGTCCCCGTAACGGGCAAACGCCGTTGTGATGCCGAGGTTCGCCGCACCGACGACATCCCGTTCGGCCCAGTCGCCGACCATAACCGCCTCGTACGGCTCCACCTGCAGGAGGTCCAGTGCGCGGCGGAACGGTGCGGGACTCGGCTTCCGCTCTCCCGTGTCCTCGAACGTGACCACATGATCGATCAGTTGATGGAAGTTCAGGTAGCAGAGCCGGAGCCACGCTTCGCGCCCGGGAGCATCCGATACCACCGCGAGTTTGATGCCGCGCTTGAGCAATGCCACCAGCGTCATGTTGACGTGCGGATAGGGAACAAGGGCGGCTTCCCGGGCCCTCCTGTAGGCAATGACCCCGGCCGAGAGTATTTTATAGTCGACCTTCTGAAAAACGTCATAGAGGAGGTGGTCGAATACGTTCTGAAACTCAATCCCCTTCTCCTTGTAAATCGCGTCGATGCGGGCCTGTGCCTCCGCGCGGGTCAGGAGCAAGCCGGCGTCGATCATGGAATTGATCGCCGCGCTCACCGCGAGACGTTTCATGGTCATGAAATCGACAAGCGTGTTGTCGAGGTCGAATATGACCGCTTTGATCATGATCGGGAGTCCGGTTGTTCAGTGCGCGCTGCGGGCGACCTTTGCGATTTCGTCTTCGATGTACTCCCGCACTGCCGGCTTGAGGTACATGTCCTCGAGGCCGATCTCGTGCATCGCGATCGCGAGGACAGAGGCCTTTCGCGCGGGGAAGAGCCTCCGGTTGACAAGAAGGATCTTCTGGTCCCTGAGGATGCAGTATCCCCCCTCGAAATCCCCCCGCTCAAAGCGTATCGTCACGCCGAGCTGGGTGGCCACATCCTGAAGCTCCTGTATCAAAATCTCATGCTTCATCTGCCGGTATCGACGTTTTTGTGAAGGGCCGGAACACCGCGAGCGCGATAATTGTATAATAACAGAGGAGGGCGATCACCGGAGCCCCCGCGAGGGCGCCCACCCGGGCGACAAAAAGCTCCCGGAAAACCTCGTTCCCCTCCGTTGTGAAGAATTCCTTGTATGCCATCTTTCCGTCGAGGTACAGCGTGAACGATTCCACCGGGACGAATGTATAGAAGAGTATTGCGCTCATCATGAGCCATCCGTTCTCTTTCAGGCGGAACGGTGACGTGAGGAGAAAGACGGTGCCGCTGATCAGGACGGTGGCATAACTGATGATTATTACGACGGAGGCGAATGAGAGGAGCCGGAATATCTCCCGCTCCGCCTCGGGATCCATGTAACCCTCGAACTCGAGCGTCCCGGTCTTGAGCATGTCATTGCCGATCACGGCGCGGATATTGACCGCGCCGAGCCAGAAGATGGCGGCCACGGCAAGAACGAACAGGGAGATCCTCCACACAGACGCCGCTATCCGGCTCATGTCCTTGCCTTCCGTTCCGGTTTGGTATCGATCAGCCAGTTCTTGTACCAGCTGAGGTCGTGGCAGAGTGAGAGCAGGTTTTCGAGCCCTTCCTGCGTCAGTGCAAGATATGTGTCCGCAAACCGTTTCCGGACATCCCCGGGGGACTCTGAGATGAGAGAGGTCACGAGGTCCCTGGTTTTTGCAACCGCCTCCGAAAACTCGCTCGCGAGCCGGTCGTACCCCTCCCCGTTCCGGCCGATTCGCGTCATGATGCGGTACGTCCGGTCGAGGAATTTCGAGAAAAAGCTCAGCTCTTCCAGAAGCCCGCGCACCCGTGGAACTCTCCCGGATTCGAGGAGTATCCCCAGATCCGAGCGATGTGCAATGGTCCCGCCGGAAAATTTGTCAAGCTCGGAAAGCAGGGAAGCGGTGACAGGGCTGAGCTCCATTGACGCAATATAGAAAAACGGGGAGGGAGATTCAATCCATGGAATTGCATTGCAGCGCGCCTGTGAGTATATTTTCAAGGTTTCAACCCTCCACGGGACCCATTTTTCCATATCAAGGCGCGAATGCATGAACCGCCCCCCCCTGTTCCCTCTGGTCCTGGCGGCCGTAGTGTCGGCTCTCCCCGCCCTGTCTCTCCCGCGGTTTGCCAGCCGCACCGGGCTGAAATGCCAGTCCTGCCACGTCGATCCCTCCGGCGGAGAGATGCGGCAGACGTTCGGGGTCCAGTACGGGAGGGACCAGCTCCCCGTCCCCGAGTGGTCGAAGACCCCGGATGTGACCGATTTTTCCAACGTCATCACCAACATACTCGGTGTGGGTGCGGATTTCCGGACCATCTACTACAACAGGCGGCTTCCCGACTCGACACGGAGTGACGGGCTGTTTCAGATGCAGGGAGATCTGTACGTCAACCTCCGTGTTGCGCCGAAGGTCTTCATCTATCTCAATCTGAACAAGGGAGTCTCCTCGGGGTTCGATGCTTTTGCGTTACTGAACGTCCTTCCCGGATCAGGACACTTGAAAATCGGCAGGTTTATCCCCGACTACGGGACAAATCTCGATGATCACACGGCGTATGTGCGTCAATACACAAAACTGAGTCCCGAATTTGACGTCGTCGAACGGACAGGTGCTGAAGCCGCTGTCTCCCCCGGACCATTCACGTTTCTGGGGGGGATATACAACGCTGACGAAGGAGGGGGGATCCCCGCCACGAACAACAAAGCGCTCCTCGGGAGGGGCGAAGGGATGTTCAAGCTTTCCGACGGGGTGTTTCTCGCCCTGGGAGGGAACGTGTTCAGTAGCAGGACAGGCATCCCGGGAGTGAGTACCACATACTATGGCGGCTTCGGCTCAATCAGTCTCGGGGAGTTCACGCTTCTTGGTGAATCTGACTGGATCAGGTCATCGCCTGCCGGATTGGCCACGACGGCACTTGCGACATACGCCGAAGCTGACTACGTGGTCGTTCAAGGCGTGGACATCAAGCTCGCCTACGATTTCTACGATCAGGACATACACTACAAGACAGGCTCAAAATCCCGCTACAGCGTCGGCGTGGAGTTCTTTCCGGCGAGCGGCGTGGAAATCCGGCCCGTCTATCGTATCTTGAGGCAACAGAACCCCGACATCGGGACGATGAATGAATTTGATCTGATGCTCCATCTGTACCTGTAATACAATTCAACAACACACGAGAAAGGTGTCACGTCTATGCGCTTAACTGGAGCCGTTGTCGCGTTAATGGTGTTGGGTCTCGTGGTTGCCCGTGCGCAGGAAAAGGGTACCGCCGGTGCCTCATTCAAGGATGATGTGTTCCCGGTATTCAGAAAATATTGCCTCCCCTGCCATTCAGAAGACAATTTCAACCCGAGCGAACTCTCGCTTGATTCATATGACCTCATGATGCAGGGGGGAAAGAACGGCACGCTCATCGTTGCAGGGAAAGCACAAGAGAGCCTCCTTACAAAGAAACTGGGGGAGGCGCCGCCGTTCGGAGAGCGTATGCCGTTGAACAAGAAGCATGTGATCAGCGAAGGAAAGGCAAAGTACTTGAGCGAATCGGAGCTGAAGATCATCACAGAGTGGATAAATCAGGGAGCAAAAAACAACTGAGATGATCTCCTGACTTGATTCTTCGATGCGGTGTTGCACTGGAGGAGAGACTCCGATCATGAGCGCCCCGAACCTGCAGGTTCGGGGCGCTGTCGTCTGGGACCGCTTGTATCCGGGAATCCCCACTACGAGCCCCTTTTCGGTCAATACGATCCCGCGCACTTCGTTTGATTCTCAACCGGAATCTCCCGATATTTGTTTACATAATCTGTTATTGCTTTATATATGCTTGAAGAGAAATCTCGAACTGAGCTGGGCAAATACTTCCGGGCCGAGTGGTTTTCCCGGAGCGCCCTGATCAAGGCCCTCATCGCCGTTTCACTGACTGCGGCGCTCGCACTGCTGTTTCCCAGGGGAGAGTCGATCGACCTCGACTACAAGGTCGGGACGGTCTGGGCGAGGAAGGATCTTATCGCCCCGTTCTCGTTTCCGATATTCCGCGACGAGCGTGAATATGCGCACGACGTGGGAGAGGCAAAGAAAAACGTCTACGATGTATTCGAGAGGGACTCGGCCGCGACCGAGGCGCAGCCCGCTGCGCTCGATGCGTTTTTCGCACGGTTGCAGGACGCGCTGGAACTGCGTGCGCAGATTCACCGGGGTGCGCACAAACATTCCGCGGCGGATTCGATCCGGTTCAACGACCTGGCATCCTCGCTTGACATTCCGTTTTCGGATACCGATTGGGACGTTCTCTCGGCGCTTGCCTCTTCCGGCAGGTTGAAAGACATGCGCGCCGCCATGGGAGCGATGGCACGGAAATACACGCACACGGGAATCCTCGACAGGGCGAAGGCCTCGATCGCGCGCGCAGATATCGCGCTGCGCCGGGGAACACAGGAGGAAATCCTCCCCGTCGCCCGGCTCGTGGATGAAAACGATCTCCACGCGCTCCTCGAGAAGGAACTGATCGACAGGTACGGGACCGACAACGACGCGGTCAGCGTCGCCTACAAGATCGGCGTCATGCACATCCGCCCGAACGTCAGGTTCAACACGGCGTCCACGAACCAGTCGCTCGCCGCAGCGGCCGATCAGGTCCCGCGCACGCTCGGTTACGTGCAGGAAAACGAGCGTGTCGTGAGCAAGCATGAGCGGATCACGCAGGATACCAGGCTGAAGCTGGAATCCCTCCGCCGGGCGCGGGCGGAACGGGGACCGGGATCCGACAATCCGCTGCAGATGATCGGCACCGTGATCCATGTCTCGATCCTCATCATGCTCTACGGACTCTACCTCGGCCTCTTCCGCAAGGGGATTGTCCGGAGCAACCGCAGGCTCGCGCTCATCGCCATTCTGTTCCTGTTCGAGGGAGTCCTCGCATACCTCACCCGGGAGATCGACGTCAATGCGCCGATAGAGTTCCTGATCCTCGTCCCCGTGGCCTCGATGCTCCTCACGATCATATTCGATTCGCGCGTCGGTTTTTACGGCACGGTCCTGATTTCCATGATCGTCGCCGGTATCCGCGGGAACGACTACTCGGTCGCACTCGCGTCTCTTGTCGCGGGGGCGCTTGCGGTCTACACCGTGCGCGACGTGAAGAACAGGACGCAGATCTTCCGCTCCCTGGGGTTCATTTTCCTCGGGTACGCGGTGGCGATCATCGCGCTGGGACTCGAGCGCTCCGAGTCACTCGCCGTTGTCTCCGAACAACTCGCCTACGGTCTGATCAACGCTGCCATCTCCCCCGTTCTGACATACGGGCTCCTTATATTTCTCGAGAAATCGTTTCGCGTCACCACCGACCTTACGCTGATGGAGCTGGTGCATTTCAACCATCCCCTCCTGCGCCAGCTGGCGGAACAGGCCCCGGGGACGTACCACCACAGCATGACGCTGGCAAGCCTGGCGGAGACCGCCGCCTCCGCTGTGGGTGCCAACGAGATCCTCTGCCGGGTGGGTGCGTACTTTCACGACATCGGGAAGGTGGTGAAACCGACCTATTTTGTCGAAAACCAGAAGGGAAGCCGGAACCGTCACGACAAGCTCGCTCCCCGCATGAGTTCGCTCATTATTGCCGCGCATGTCAAGGACGGCATGGCCCTGGCACGTGATCACCACCTGCCGGAAGAAGTGATCGATTTCATCCCCATGCACCACGGGACAACGCGCATGGACTTCTTCTACACCAAGGCGATGGACCTGGCGCGCAACGACCCCGATGAGACCAAGATCGATGAAATCAAGGAGCAGGATTACCGTTATCCGGGACCGAAGCCGCGTACCAAGGAAACCGGGATCATGATGCTCGCCGACGCGGTCGAGGCCGCCGTCCGCACGATCGAAGATCCAACCCCGCAAAGGCTCGAACAGACGATCGAGGAGCTCATACGGAAGCGCTTTGAGGAGGGGGAGCTCGATGAATGCCCCCTGACCGTGAAGGACCTGACGAAGATCCGCTCAGCGTTCCTCGGCGTCCTGATAGGCATTTATCACACACGCGTCAAATACCCGGAAACCCCGCGACGGAAGACGACCCGTCGTATCGGGGGGGGGACAGAGACACCCGCCGAGAGGCCCGGATCGGCACTCAAGGAGGCCGACAGGAAATGAACCGGTACTGCGAGGACTACTTCCATTTTCTTGCACTCGAAAAGAACGCCTCGCGCAATACGATCGCCTCGTACCGGCTCGACATCAGCCGGTATCTCCGGTTCCTGGAGCTCCGGGAGATCAGGCAGCCGGACGACATCACCGAAGAACATGCCGCGGAGTTCCTCGGGACGCTCCGGACCGCCGGCCTCTCCCCCCGGTCGGTCACCCGGTGTATCTCGTCGCTCAACGGGTTCCACAAGTTCCTGGTGGGGGAGGGGTTTGCCCTTAAAAATCCGATGGAAGGGATCGACGTCCCCAGGCTCGAGCGGTCCCTCCCGGACGTCCTCAGCCAGGCCGAGGTCGAAGCGATACTCAACCAGTTCGACGGGGAGCTTGAGCACGCCGTAGAGAAGAAGAAGCGGTTGTTGCTGCGCGACCGTGCAATACTGGAAGTGCTCTACGCCACCGGGATGCGGGTCTCCGAGCTGATAATACTGAAGCAGCGGGACCTCCTTGAAACGGAAGAAACGGTGAGGGTTTTCGGGAAGGGGTCCAAAGAGCGACTTGTGCCGATCGGCAAGTCCGCCCTCCGCTGGATCGAGCGGTACAGGACCGGCTGCCGGAGGGAACTGGAGAAGAAAGGGGAGGGGCAGGATGCCCTCTTTCTGAACGCGCGCGGCAGGCCGATGACGCGCATGGCAATCTGGAAGATCGTTCAGGCGTACACGAAAAAGGCAGGAATCGCCAAGGAAGTGCACCCCCACACGTTCCGGCACTCGTTTGCGACGCACCTGCTCGAAGGGGGTGCCGACCTCCGGGCGGTGCAGGAGATGCTCGGCCACTCGGACATCTCCACGACGCAGATCTACACGCATATCGACAGAGAATACCTGAAGGAAGTTCACCGGACCTATCATCCCCGCGGCTAAGACGGTATGAACAGGAGGGAAGAGTCTGCCATGCATCCACCGGTCGCCGGAGAAGCGCCACTGCGCGTGGAGGATCTCAGGCGGGAAATCGTCGGGATCGATACGCGCGTGCCGCTCCTTGACGGCACCGAGCGCCCATACGTGTTTCTGGACAACGCCGCAAGCACTCCCGCGCTGCGCGGGGTGCTGCGCGCCATCGAGGAGTTTCTCCCCTGGTACTCAGGGGTCCACCGGGGGACGGGATTCAAATCAATTCTCGCCACCGGCGTCTTCGACGCGGCGCACGATGAGATCGGCAGATTTGTGGGAGCCGATCCCGCACGGAACACGGTGGTCTTCACGAAGAACACGACAGAATGCATCAACAAACTCTCCAACCGTTTCATGTTCCGGCGCGGTGACGTCGTCATCACGACGATAATGGAGCATCACTCCAACGACCTCCCATGGCGGAAGAATGCCCGGGTGATCCACATCGGCACGACCCCCGACGGACGTCCCGACCTCGCCGCGATGAAGGCGGCAATCGCCCGCGAGAAAGGAAGCCTCAGGCTCGTTGCCGTGAGCGGCGCTTCCAACATCACCGGCCTCTGCTCGCCGGTCCATGAGATTGCGTCCTGGGCGCACGCGGCGGGAGCGAGAATATTTGTCGACGCGGCCCAGCTTGCCCCCCACAGGCCGATCGACATGCTCCCCGATGATGATCCGGGGCACATCGATTTTCTGGCACTTTCCGCGCACAAAATGTATGCGCCGTTCGGCACGGGTGCGCTCGTCGGGGCGAAAGACTTCTTCGACGCAGGGGATCCGGACCAGGTCGGCGGGGGGGTCGTGGATATCGTGACGCTTGATCGTGCCGTCTGGAACCGGCCGCCCCACAAGGAGGAGGCCGGAAGCCCGAACGTCATCGGCGGCGTGGCGCTGGCGGCGGCGGTCCGCGTGCTTGGGACAGTCGGTATGGAGGCAATTGCGGCGCACGAGCAGGATCTTCTCGCGTACGGGTACGCGGAGCTGAAAAAGATACCCAGGATCGTTCTGTACGGCCCCACTGACCGCCTTGAGGAGAAGGTGGGAGTCATGGCGTTCAACGTCGAAGGGATGCATCACTCTCTCGTTGCGGCAATACTCGGCGTCGAAGGAGGAATCGGCGTGCGGGACGGCTGTTTCTGCGCCCATCCGTATGTCAAAGATCTCCTGCACGTCAGCGCGGAGGAAGACCGCGTGTTCACGGCGGAAGTGATTTCCGGCAACAAGTCCAACATGCCGGGGATGGTCCGTGCAAGCCTCGGGTGCTACAACACGCGGGAGGACATCGACGCGCTCGCGGAGATGCTCGAACGTGTCGTGAAGGGGGCATACCGCGGCACGTACGATCAGGATCCCGCCACGGGCGCGTTCCACGCCCGGGGGTATCGCGTCGATTTCGCCCGATACTGCTCACTTGCCGCTCAACCGGTCCCCGGACGGATTCACTCGGAGGCTTCGTGATCGAGCAGCTCCCGGTGATACCGATACTTCTTTTTTCCGTGATCATACACGAGATCGCACACGGGTGGATGGCACTGAGGCTCGGGGACCCCACCGCACGGGACCTGGGACGGCTCACGCTCAATCCCCTTCCCCATATCGACCCCATCGGGTCCGTGCTCGTCCCCCTGGTGTCGCTCGCCGCTACGGGGCATGTCTTCATCGCCTGGGCAAGACCCGTTCCCGTGAACCCGGCGAATTTCCGGAATCCACGGCGCGACAGCGTCCTGGTCTCCGCGGTGGGACCGGCCGCCAATTTTCTCCTTGCGCTTCTCTGCGGCTTCGCGGTGATCGGTGCGGGCGTGGCGCGCGATGCGCTGGTGGAGTCCGACTCCGGGCTCCAGGCGCAGGTCATGCAGTTTCTTCTCACGATGTTCTACGGAGGGATGTATATCAACGTCGTCCTCGGTGTCTTCAACCTGATACCGCTCCCTCCTCTCGACGGTTCACACATACTCGCCGCGGTGCTTCCTCCCCGGGCTGCAATGGCGTACATGCGGATCGGGTTTTTCGGCGTTCTCGTTGTCCTCTTCGCAATGAGAATGCCGTTTGTCAGCAACGCGTTCAGCGCTCTGATCGGCGGGGCATTCGCCCCCTACCGGGCGCTCGTCGAACTGTTTCTCCGGTAAGGATGGCGCGGTGTCACTCCCGCCGCCGGCGGCGTGGAGCAGGACAACTCTCACAAGGGCTGGCTACTGATGCAGGAATTCTCGTACAGGAACACGACACTCATGGCGGAGTCGGTCCCTCTCCGCGCCGTGGCGGAAGAATTCGGCACCCCGCTCTATGTGTACAGCAAGCGCTCGGTGCTCGACCACTGCCGCAACATCGAGAGGGCGTTCGACGGGCACCCGCACATGTCGTTTTATGCCGTCAAGGCGAACGCGAACAGGACGCTTCTCCGCCTGATCGGCGAAGAAGGATTCGGTGCGGATGTCGGTTCCGTGGGGGAGCTGTACGTCGCGCTTGCGGCGGGGATTCACGCTTCCAAGATTACGTTCAGCGGGGTCGGGAAGCGTGAAGACGAATTGATCGCCGCTCTCAGGGCGGGCATACTGGCGTTCAACGTCGAATCAACGGAGGAGATCGAAGTCCTCAACTCAATCGCGGGGAACGAAAAAAAGAAGGCGCGCATACTCCTCCGCGTCAATTTGGATATCGATGCCGGGGGGCACGCCTATGTCTCCACAAGTCTGAAGCAGAACAAGTTCGGCATCCCGGCCAGGCAATCCGCGGAAGTCCTCCGCTGGGCCAGGGGACTACCGCACATCGAGGTCAGGGGGATACACAGCCACATCGGCTCACAGATCACAAAGGCGGAGACATTCCTCAGGGCCGCCGGGGCCATCATCAGCCTCCTGCACGAACTGACAGGGGCCGGGATTCCGCTGACGGACATCGATTTCGGAGGGGGGTTCGGCGTGCAGTACCGCGGGTACATCACGCATCCCCAGATTCCGGTCGAGGAACCGGAAGAGCTCAACCTCTCCGCCGCAGGGCTCATCCGGACCGTCGCCCCTCTGCTGCGGGAGACGAACTGCCGCCTCTCCATCCAACCGGGCCGCTCCGTCATCGCGCACGCGGGAGTGCTTCTCGTGAAGGTCCTCTACAGGAAGCAGACGGACGACAAGTTGTTCGTCGTGGTGGACGGGGGGATGAACGACCTGATCAGGCCGAGCCTCTACAACGCCTATCACCAGATCGTCCCGCTCGAGCTTTTCGGCCGCGAACACGAAAGTGCGGATATCGTCGGGCCGCTCTGCGAGTCGGGCGATTTCTTTGCGCTCGACAGGCGAATATCCCGTGTGGAACGGGGGGAGTACCTGGCGCTGATGTGCGCGGGGGCGTACGGGTACGTCCTCTCGTCGAACTACAACGCCCGGCCGCGCCCGGCGGAGGTCCTCATTGACGGAAGCACGCGGACACTGATCCGCCGCCGCGAAACCATCGAACACATTAACGAGGGATAACCGTTTGAAGAAGTACGTCGTTGCCGTGGTCGGGGCGACCGGCCTTGTCGGGAGGAAGATGTTGCAGGTCCTTGAGGAACACGGGTTCCCCGTGGGTGAAATCCTGCTGCTGGCCTCTGCGCGGTCTGCCGGGAAGACCGTGACATTCGCCGGGAAGCATGAGCCGGTCCATGAGCTCACGCCGGATTCGTTTGCGGGGGTCGCCATAGCGCTCTTTTCCGCGGGCGCCACCGTGAGCAGGGAATACGCTCCGCACGCCGTCAGGGCGGGGACGCTCGTGGTCGACAACAGCAGTGCCTTCCGGCTCGATCCGGGTGTCCCGCTTGTCGTCCCCGAGGTCAACCGTGCCGACATATTCAGACACCGGGGGATCATTGCCAACCCGAATTGCTCCACAATCCAGATGGTGGTTGCGCTCAAGCCGCTCCACGACCTGTGGGGGATCCGACGTATCGTCGTCTCGACGTACCAGTCCGTGACCGGGGCCGGGAAAAAGGGGCTCACCCAGCTCGAGGACGAGATCGCACAGCGGCCCGCCGGTGAGAAGAAATTCCCCCACCAGATCGCCTTCAACGTGCTCCCGCAGGTCGATGTTTTTCTTGACGACGGCTCTTCAAAAGAAGAGTACAAGATGGTGGAGGAAACGAAGAAGATCATGGGGGACGATACGATCCGGGTCACTGCGACGTGCGTTCGCGTCCCCGTCTGGGGCGGGCACAGCGAATCGGTCAACGTCGAATTCGAAAAGCCGTGTGACGTCGAGGCGGCGCGCGCGGCGCTCGGGGCGGCCCCCGGCGTGATTGTGCGAGACGTTCCGGGACGCTCGGAGTATCCCATGCCGGTCGATGTCTGGGACACGGATCCTGTCTACGTCGGACGCATCAGGCGTGACCCGACGGTCAGGAGCGGACTCAACCTCTGGATCGTCGCCGACAATCTCCGCAAGGGAGCGGCAACGAACGCCGTGCAGATTGCCGAAGAGTGGATCAAAGGTCAATGATCATCGATCGGGTGCCGCGATGAAAATCTCAAGGATTGCCTGTTCGCTCGCGCTGAGCGCCTCGCTGGCGGCGTTCCTCCCGGCGTGCCTCCTCATCCGGACGACGGAACACCGTATCAAGCTGAACGAAAACGGGAGCGGTGAGGCGATGATGCGGCTTGTCGATGTACGGTCCGATGCCCCCACAGACTCCGCCCTGGCGCGCGACTATTCCGTCATGATGGCATCGATCCAGAAAGAAGGATTGACGGAGTTCGAGCAGGGAGGGAGGAAAGTCCTCTCGAAACAGTTCTATGCAAGCGGCGATACGCTGAGCGCCGAGATCAGCTACACGTTCCCCACCCTCGAGCAGGTGGAGGGACTCAAAGTCAGAAAGGACGAGCTGTTCGTCGTCGTGCACGCCGGCCGGGAGATCGTCAGGACAAACGGCAAAGTCAGATCGTGGGTGCGCGGTTCGCAGCGGATCGTCTGGCCCCGTGATGCAAAGAGGCTGATGTACCAGATACGGGAAAATACTCTCCCGAAATCCGTATCACTCGCCCCGCTCTACAGGAAATACGGGTATACCATTCCGGAAGGAGGGGGGTAGCATGGCGGATTCCAGCGCGCAGAGCAGACAGGCAGTCACCGCAGCGATCCTCGATGCGTGCCATCGCCTGTACGCCAGAGGCTTTGTCTCTGCAACCGACGGGAATATCAGCGCCCGGCTTCACGGCGGCAATATACTGACGACGCGGACGGGCATCAACAAGGGGATGGTCACGGCGCGGGACCTCGTGGAGATCTCACCCGGCGGGGAGGTCGTCTCCGGGCAAGCGCGGCCTTCCACCGAGACGGGGATGCACCTCTTCATCTACCGGGAACGGCAGGACGTGACGGCGGTGGTGCACGCGCATCCCCCCTATGCCACCGGTTTTGCGACTGCCCGGGAGCCGCTGGAGGGGTGCCTGTATCCGGAAGTGATCGTCGGGTTCGGCGCGATCCCCCTGGCCGAATATGCCACCCCCTCGACTTCCGAGGTCGCGGATTCCCTCCGCCCGTACGTCCGGTCCGCGGACGCGATACTTCTGACAAATCACGGCGTGGTCGCATACGGCACGGACGTGTACGATGCGTACTACAAAATGGAAAAAGTGGAGCATGCCGCCCAGATCACATTCATCGCCCGGCTGCTTGGCGGCGAACAGAGGCTCAGCGCCGGAGAACTCGACCGGCTCCGTCACGTGAGCCTGCAAAGCTACGGGAAAGATTTTTCCGGAAAAGTCTCGTGCGCGGTCGCCGGCGCCGAGGATGACCTGTCCGACGACGAAGTGCGGCAATACATCCGGAAACGCCTCGCATCGAAGGGGATCATCCCGTGACGCGCAGACTCCGGGTCGGGATCATATTCGGCGGCCGTTCCGGCGAACACGAGGTGTCCCTGGTCTCCGCCACATCGGTCATGAGCGCCCTGGACAGGGAAAAGTACGAGGTGGTCCCTATCGGCATCACGCCGGAGGGACGGTGGATCAGTTCCTCGCAGTCGCTCGGGATGCTGAAGGAGAAGGCTCCGCTGGACCGTGAACCGGAGAAGTTTCTTGTCCCCGAACCGAGCCGGCGGGGACTCGTCTCCGCGGAGGAGAACGGCGGCCCCTCCGTGCCGCTGGACGTGATTTTCCCGCTCGTCCACGGCACGTACGGGGAGGACGGGACGCTCCAGGGGTTGCTCGAGCTTGCGAACATCCCGTATGTGGGGGCCGGGGTCCTTGCCTCCGCCGTCGGTATGGACAAGATCATCCAGAAGATGGTGTTTGCGAACGCCGGACTCCCGGTGGTCAGGTACTGCTGGTGCCACAGCGCGGCATGCCGGGAGCATCCGGCGAAGGTCACCCGCATGGTCGAGAGGGAGCTGCGGTATCCCGTCTTCGTCAAGCCCGCGAATACCGGGTCCAGCGTCGGGATCTCCAAGGTCCATGGCAGGAAGGAGCTCGGGCAGGCCCTCTCGCTCGCGTCGGAATTCGACAGGAAAGTGATCGTAGAACAGGGGATCGGGAACGCGCGCGAGATCGAGTGCAGCGTCCTCGGCAACGACGCCCCGGAGGCCTCGGTGCCGGGAGAGATCATCCCCTCGAACGAGTTCTACGATTATGACGCAAAGTACGTCGACGGGAAATCGACACCGGTCATCCCGGCCCGGCTTCCCGCGCCTCTGGCGCGGAAGATCAGGGAGATCGCCGTTCGTGCGTACACGGCCATCGATTGTGCCGGGATGGCGCGCGTGGACTTCTTTGTCACGAAAGGGAAGGCGAAGGTCTACCTCAACGAAGTCAACACCATCCCCGGGTTCACCGCGATCAGCATGTATCCGAAAATGTGGGAGGCGGCCGGACTCACATTCCCGGGACTTCTCGACAGGCTTATCACGCTCGCGATCCAGCGGCACAGCGAGATGAGTGCGCGGCGTACCTCGTACTCGCCGGCGAACGACTGGTACAGGTCATAGAGGCGCAAGCACAATGGACAACCTCTTCTACAGAAAAAACAAAGGACGGCCGGACCTCCGGGCCCTCGTCAGGAAGATACTGAGGAACAGGCGCCTGATGCTGATCCTGATCATCACTCTCCCCATGGCCGGCTTCGTGGTGTTCGGAAACCACGGCATACTCCACCGGATCCGGCTGCAGCAGAAGAAAACGGAACTTGAAATGCAGATCCGCGAGGGGGAGGCGCAGCAGAAGGCGCTCGAGCAGGAGATCAAGAAGCTCGATTCGGACAAAGCCGAAATCGAGAAAGTGGCCCGTGAAAAGCACCATATGGCGCGGGAGGGGGAGCAGGTGTACAGGGTCACCCCGGCGAAATAGCACCTTTGAGTCCCATGGATCTCTTCGCCTCACCCCCGGCGCCCGATGCGTCCCCGCTTGCGGAGCGGGTACGGCCTTCCACGCTCGACGGTTTCGTAGGGCAGGAACACCTCCTCGGCCAGGGGAAGCCGCTCCGCATACTTATCGAGAGCGATAAGATCGCGTCGATGATCTTCTGGGGTCCGCCCGGGACCGGAAAGACGACGCTGGCGCGGATCATCGCGGGGCACACGAAGGCGGAGTTTTTCCAGCTCAACGCCGTCTCCTCCGGCGTGAAAGATGTCCGGGAGATTATCGATCGTGCGCAGACGAACCGCNNGATGCGCTCCTGCACAGCGTCGAAGACGGCGTCATCACGCTGATCGGCGCAACGACGGAAAACCCCTCCTTTGAGGTCATTTCCCCGCTCCTTTCGCGCACGCGCCTCTATACGCTGCAGCCGCTTACGGACGCTCATCTCAACCGGATCATCGACCGTGCGCTCACGGAAGACCCGGTCCTGAAGGCGAGCCCCGTCGCAGTGGAGGATCGTGACGATCTCATGCTCCTCTCGGGGGGTGACGCACGGATGATGCTGAACGGCCTCGAGACCGCCATCCGCCTTGCGCCGGCGCGTCCGGACGGCGGGAAGACCGTCACGAAAAAGGAGATCGAAGAGGCGTTCCAGCGAAAGTATGTCCGGTACGACAAGGGGGGGGAAGAGCATTACAATATCATATCCGCATTCATCAAGAGCGTGCGCGGGAGCGATCCGGACGCCGCCGTCTACTGGCTTGCCAGGATGCTCGAGGGGGGAGAAGACCCGAAGTTCATCGCCCGGAGGATGATTATCCTTGCATCCGAAGACATCGGCAACGCCGCACCCCACGCCCTGACGCTCGCCACATCCTGCTTCACCGCCGTCGACTACATCGGCATGCCCGAGGCGAGGATCGTCCTCTCCCAGACGGCGGCATATCTTTCGTCCTGCCCCAAGAGCAATGCGGCCGTCGCCGCGATCGGTGCGGCGATCGATGACGTCCGGAGCCTCCCGGACGCACCTGTCCCGCTCCATCTCCGGAACGCCCCGACGAAGATGATGAAGGACCTGGGCTACGGCGTGGAGTACAAATACAGCCACGGGTTCGATCGCAATTTCGTCGAACAAC
This sequence comes from Ignavibacteriota bacterium, assembly GCA_003161955.1. Lineage (GTDB taxonomy): Bacteria > Bacteroidota > Ignavibacteria > UBA10030 > UBA6906 > Fen-1273. The sequence goes on from PMND01000025.1 coordinate 52,787, forward strand.
AGTACCTCCCCGATCTCCTGAAAGGGAAGGTCTACTACGCCCCCACTGACAACGGGGAGGAGAAGAACATCAGGGCGAGGCTCAACAGCTGGTGGAAGAAAAAACAGCGATGAGCCGGATCCCGTCAAATGCTCTTCTCATCTGGATAGTCATCGTTCTGTTTTTCCCGCCGTCCGTCTCCGCACAGGCCCGCAGGGCGCGGGAGGGAAGCGCACGGAGCGACTCTTCGGCGGTGCACGACACGTCCGGTGCCCGGAAGGACTCGCTCAAGGCCGCCGGGGCCTCTTCGGGGATAGACTCAGTTGTGACGTACCTCGCCAGGGATTCAGTCCGTTACAGCCTGAAATCCCGGACGATGTACCTGTTCGGGAAGAGCGACATCAGGTACAGAGAGCTCGAGATGAAGGCCGAAAACATCGACATCAACTGGACCACCTCGCTCCTGAACGCGCAGGGAATCGTCGACACCTCGGACACGACGGGAAAGAAGTTGAAGGGGCTCCCCGAGCTGGTCGATGGTGCGGAAGTGTACCACGGCGAGACCATCGTGTACAATTTCCGGACGAAGAAGGGGAAAATAGACCTCGGCAAGACGGAAATGGAAAAATCGCTCTACTACGGGGACGAAATCAAGAAGATCGAGAACAATGTCCTGTTCGTGGAGGACGGGAAGTTCACCACGTGCGATCTTGAACACCCCCACTATTACTTCGGCAGCCCCGAGATGAAGGTCATGGTCAAAGACAAGATCGTGGCCCGGCCGGTGTACCTGTATATCGCCGATGTCCCCGTGTTTGCCCTCCCGTTCGGCATATTCCCCAGCGAGAGGGGACGCCGCTCCGGCATTATAGGGCCGGCGTTCGGCGAGAGCACGCGGGGGAGATATCTGACGCACCTGGGATACTACTGGGCGATGTCCGACTATACGGATGTCGCTTTTAAGGCTGACGGATATTCCGGGGGAAGCTATACGCTCTACAGTGACTTCAGATACGGGCTCAGGTATTACTTCAGCGGGGGGATCGATGCCTCCTTCGGCAAGGTCATCTCGGGGGAGAGAACCGATCCCACGTACAGCCAGACGCAGGTGTTCAACGTCCACTGGCTCCACGGCCAGGATTTCGACCCGACAGCGCACCTGACGGTCGACTTCACGTTTACGAGCGGCTCGTACTACCAGAACACAAGCTTTAACCTGGCCCAGCTGCTGATGCAGAACGTCGTATCGAATGCGACGTTCACGAAATCATGGGACGAAGCCAGGAACAGCATGACCGTCAATATTTCCAGGGATCAAAACCTGACGACGGGACAGACGAGCACCGTGCTGCCGGACGTGAGCTTCAACCGGGCCCAGACATTCCCGTTCCGCTCCACGCAGAAAGGGATCAGCACGAGTGCTCTGAAGTGGTATGAGCTTATTTCTTTCTCGTACGGCGGAGAGTTCAAGGACGTCCAGAGCAAGACAGTCAACGCCACGCAGCCCGATTCGGGGGGATTCAGCTTCGACAACCGGCGCGGCGTACAGCACCTGTTCACCCTCAACATGTCGCCGAAGCTCGGCTACGTCACCATCACCCCCTTTTTCAATTACACCGAAAAATGGTATGACAAGCAGACCGACATTACAGTCGACCCCGCGACGAACGCTCTTTCCACCAACGACATCCGCTCCGTCAAAGCCGTCCGTTACTACAATCTGGGCCTTTCGGCCGGGACGAAATTCTTCGGGATATTCCAGCCGAATATTCTGGGGATAAAGGGGATACGCCACCAGGTGAGCCCGTCATTGTCCTACACCTATGCGCCGGATTTCTCGGCGGACAGGTACGGGTACTTCGGGACATACACGGACACGAGCAGGGTGCTTCACAGATACGGCCGGTACGACAGGGAGGTGTTCGGCGGGGCGCCTGCAGGGACGCAGCAGTCGTTATCGCTCNNGCCGCGGACAGCCTCCGGTTCAGCGAGCTCTCGCTCGACTACCGGACCAGCATCGGACAGTACCTCACGATCGGCGGGAGCAGCACGTACAACCTGTACAAGTTCGTCCGTGACACGGGGAGCGTCGCGAGCGGCAGGCGGATCAACAAATTCCTCATCAACACCGACGGGCGCCTGGGAGACATGACCGGCTTCACCTTCAGCATCGGGACACGCCTCAGCGGTGAAAAGAAAAAGACGACCGCGGGCCCGATACTCTCCCCGGGGGATTCTCTTGCAAGGGTGCAGAAAAAGGGGTACGTCGGGTTGTACGATCAGGAGGCGCCCGACTTCAGCATCCCCTGGAACCTGGATCTCAACTGGAACTACAATCTCCAGAAAGAGGACCCCGCCTTCCCGACGAAGGGGTCGGGGATCTCCGCATCTCTGGGGTTCAACCTGACCGATTTCTGGAAGATTACCGCGACGACGAGCTATGACCTGATCAACAGGGTCTTCACCGCTCCGCAGCTCACCGTGTACCGCGACCTGCACTGCTGGGAGCTGAATTTCAACTGGATCCCCACGGGGCCGTACAGGAACTTCCACGTCGAGATCCGCCTCAAGGCCCCGCAGCTCCAGGACGTGAAGATCACGAAACAGGGCGGCCTCCGCGGCATCGAATAGCCGCCATCGCGAGCGGAACGATTCAATATAATCAACCATCGAGGCCCCCATGCAGATCCGCACCCTTTTTGCAGCTCTTCTGACAATCCTCTTTATCTCCTGCTCCAACCCCGCTTCCGATCTTTCAGTGGTGAGCAAGTCTCTCCAGCACGACGTCAATGCAAGCACGGCCGGCGGGATGGGCGAAGTGCCGTCGTCGGGATCAATCTACTGGGTGGAAGGGAAGGTGAAAAACAGCGGGGAGACCGACCTCAATCACGTCACGATAGCGTTCAGGGTGACGGACGGGACGTCGAGAATGGTGCTCTCCGCGGAGGTTCCGGCGGTCGGGGCGGGGAAGACCGTCGATTTCAGGACGCCTGTCCAGGTGTCGCGCACCGGGCTCAGGCTGGTCGAAGAAGACCCGGGGATAACCGTCGGCCGCTGATCAGGCCGACTGCTTCCGCTCCTCAAAGCTGTAGAGAGGCTCCTTCTTCTTCGCAATCACGTCCTTCGTGATCGTGCACGAAGCGACGTTTCGCTTCTCCGGGAGCGAATACATGATGTCGAGAAATACCTCCTCGATGATCGAGCGGAGCGCGCGTGCTCCGGTTCCCCGCTCGATCGCCTTACCCACGATGGACTTCAGCGCACTCTCCTCGAACACGAGCTCGACCCCCTCCATCCGGAAGAGCTTCTTGTATTGCTTGACGATCGCGTTCTTCGGCCCGGTGAGGATGCTCAGCAGTGCGTCCTCTCCCAGCGAATGGAGCGTCGAGACGAGCGGTACGCGCCCGACAAATTCCGGGATCATGCCGAACTTGACGAGGTCCTCCGGCTGCACGAGGGGGAGCAGCTGGTCGGTCACGCCGTCCTTCTTTCCCTTGATCTCGGCGCCGAACCCCACGGGGTTCTGGTTCACCCGGCGGCCGATGATCTTGTCGAGTCCCTCGAAGGCCCCGCCGCAGATGAACAGGATGTTCCGCGTGTTGATGTTGATGAGGCTCTGCTCGGGATGCTTGCGCCCCCCTTTGGGAGGAACTCCGGCGATCGTCCCCTCGAGTATTTTCAAAAGGGCCTGCTGCACCCCCTCTCCCGAGACGTCGCGGGTGATGGATGCGCTCTCGCTCTTCCGGGCGATCTTGTCGATCTCATCGATATAGACGATTCCCCGCTCCGCCTTCTCCACGTTGTATTCGGCGTTCTGAAGGAGATGCACCAGAATTGTTTCGACGTCGTCTCCCACATAGCCCGCTTCGGTCAGCGTGGTGGCATCCGCGATGGCAAACGGCACATCGAGTATCCTCGCCAGCGTCTGCGCCAGGAGGGTCTTTCCGGTCCCGGTCGGACCGATAAGGAGAATGTTCGTTTTCTCGATTTCGACGTCGTCCCCGTCGTACACGGGGTCCCGCGCATCGATCCGCTTGTAGTGGTTGTAGACCGCCACTGCGAGGGTTTTCTTGGCATGCTCCTGGCCGATGACGTAGTCGTCAAGCGCCTCCTTGATCCGCGTCGGCGTCAGGGCTCCGCGCGGACCCTTCCGGGCGCTGAACGACGACATGCTGTTCCGGATGATATCCACCGAGCTGGAGACGCAGATATCGCAGATGTACACTTCGGGTCCGGCGATGATGCTCTGGACCTCCTCCGGGGAGCGGCCGCAGAACGAGCAGTGTATCTGTTCGCCGGTTTTGGGTTTCTGAGCCATGAGCGTGGGTCCGGATGTTACTTTTTTTCTCGTTCTTTTTTGATGTAGACGGTGTCGATGAGTCCGTAGATCTTCGCTTCTTCCGACGACATGTACCGGTCGCGGTCCGTGTCCCGTTCGATGACTTCCAGGGGCTGGCCCGTGTGGTGCGCGAGTATCTCGTTGAGCCGTTTCTTGGTGCGGAGTATCTCCTCGGCCTGGATGCTGATGTCGGACGCCGTCCCCTGCACTCCCCCCCAGGGCTGGTGGATCATGATGCGCGAGTTCGGCAGGCCGGAACGCTTTCCTTTCGCCCCTCCCGTGAGAAGCACCGCACCCATGCTGGCGGCGAGCCCTATGCAGATAGTCGAGACGTCGGGACGGATGTACTGCATCGTGTCGTAGATCGCAAGCCCGGAGGAAACGCTCCCCCCCGGACTGTTGATGTACAGGTTGATATCCTTGTCGGGGTCTTCGGATTCGAGGAACAGGAGCTGCGCTATGACGAGGCTGGCGATTACGTCGTCGATCGGCGTGCCGATAAACACGATCCGTTCCTTCAGGAGGCGGGAAAAGATGTCATACGCCCGTTCACCGCGTCCCGTCTGTTCCACCACCATCGGGACGAGCTGGTTGTACGTCTTTACATCTCGCATGGGAGCCCTTCGTTTGTTATGATTGCCGCGTACCGTCATCGATGACCTTTTCAGTGATCGTCGCATTCGACCGGAGAAACGCCATGAGCTTGTCCGAAAGAATGCGGTTCTCGGCTGTGCTGGATTTCTTGTAGAACTGGAGCAGCCGCTCCTTTTCAAGGCCGATTTTCGCCGCCTCGCGTTCCGCCATCTGCTCGATCTCCGCGTCGCTGACCGAAATCTTCTCCTCCTCGGCGATCCGCCCGCTCAGGAGCAGCCACTGCGCCTGCCATGTGGCGGAGGAGCGGTTCTCGTCCCGGAACTTCTGTTCGTCGAACCCTTTCGCCAGTTTCCGGTCGCGCGACCGGTTGCGCACGTCCTCGACGTACGAATCCAGCAGGCCCGATACGATGGACTCGGGGATCGGGAAAGGATGGGCCTCGACGAGCGACTTTGCGATATTGTCGTTCAGCCTGGCCGTCGACTCTTCCTCCCAGTACCGTTCGATGTCATTCCGCAGGTTTTTCCGGAACTCATCGACGGACGTGACCTTCTCCCCGGTGATCTTTTTGACAAGCTCGTCGTCGAACGGCGGGAGCATTACCCGTTCGATCCCGGTGACGGTCAGCGCGATGTGGACGCTGTGGGAGTGCTCCCCGTGGCTCGATTCGAATTTCGCCCGGTACGTCTCCCCCGTAGCGGCCCCCGCAAGGGCGTCGCAGATCTCCCGGGCAAGAGTCTCGTCCGAGAGGTCGAACCGCGCCCCGGTTGTCTTCTTGCCGATCAGCGGTGTACCCGACTCGTCCAGTTCCTGCACGTCCGCAGTGACGGCGTAGCCTGTGTCGGTCACCTTCTCCGCGGCGGCGGTCGAGCTGTTCGCGCGCCGGATCTTCTGGATCTCGGACTCGACTTCGGCATCGGTGACGATATGGATCGGCTTCTCGACCTTGATCCCCCGGTAGGCGCCGAGCGTGATCTCGGGCTTTACCTCGTACTTGATCTTGAAGTGAAAATGCTCGCCACGCTTGAAATCCATGTCCACGATCGTCGGCTGCCCGACGGGGCTGATGTTCTTCTCTTCCATCGCTTTCCGGTAGAACTCGCTGGCGATGTCGTCAAGGGCGTCCTGCTCGATGGCCTCACCGTAGAGCTGCTTGATCATCGGCATCGGGACTTTCCCCTTGCGGAACCCTTTGATCTCCGCCTTCGGCCTGTACTTTTCATAGGCCCGTTCGAACATCGGCTGGATCTCTTCCTGCGTGAGCTGAATGTCCGCTTCCTGCTGGACGTTCGAAACGTTGTTGATCGAAACCTGCACCTTCTGAACCCTTCCGGAAAATAATGAATGGCCGCGGCCACAGCCGGCATAACACGGCGCGGCGGCGCTCCGTTCCGTCACGGCGGAATGGTGGGTAGAGGGGGACTTGAACCCCCACGGATTGCTCCATTGGATCCTAAGTCCAACGCGTCTGCCAATTCCGCCATCTACCCGTCGGGGAGAACCTGCGCGGCCTGAAGACTGTAACCCTTAAAATACGCTTTTCCCGACGGAACTTCAAGACTCGGACGGGCGGCACGAATCCCTCAATCGGGGCGTGCAGGGGGGGAAAGGTGACTGGTGGAGTGCCGGCCCGATGGAGATCGTCCGGGGAAACAGGTCAGGATAGAGGGATGAGGAGCCGGAACGTCGTCCCCTGGTTCACGACAGACTCGATTTCGAGGCGGCCGTGATGGTCATCGACGATCTTCTTGACAATGGACAGCCCAAGCCCGGTGCCGTGGCGTTTGCCGTAGGTGAAGAAGGGCTCGAGGATCCTGGACCGGATCTCATCGGGGATGCCGCAGCCGGTGTCCGTGAATCCGATCGCAATCATGCCGTCCAGCTTCTCCGTCCGGATAGTCAGCGTCCCGCCGTCCTTCATCGCGTCGGCGGCGTTGCCGGCCAGGTTGTAGAACACGCGGACCATTTTCTCCACGTCCATCGTGCACTCCCCGGTGAACCGGAAATCGCGCACGACGTTGACGTTCCGTTTGACGAGGTCCTTTTCGATGAACGAGAGGGCCCCCTCCATGACGTCTTCGAGGACGATCGTCTCGAGGTGGATCTCGCTCACTCCGCGGGAGAAGTCAAGGATCTCCTGCGTCATGTTGACGAACCGGTCGACCTGCCGTATCATCTCGTCGGCGAGCCCGGCGGACTCCGAATCCCCGGTCTTCTTCTTGATCACCTGCGCGTACATGCGCAACGTCCCCATCGGGTTCTTGATGTCGTGGATGATCGTGCTTGCCATCTTCCCCACGGCGGAGAGCCTCTCGCTCTGGACCATCTCGCGGGCGAGCCGGGCGTTCTCCAGGGCGATCGAGGCGTGGACGGAGAGCGCGTCGATGAAAGACTCGTCCTCGGCGAGGAACGGTCCCTCCCGCTTGTTCAGGAACTGGAAGACGCCGAAGATCTTCCCGTCCTTGTCCCTCATCGGCATGCAGAGGACATTGCGCGTCTTGTAGCCGCTTTTCTTGTCGATCTCGGGGTTGAACCGGGGGTCTTTGTACGCATCGGTGATGTTGACGACCTCGCCGGTCTTGGCCACGTAGCCCGCGAGTCCCTTCCCGACCGGGAGGCGGATCTCGACGATGTTGTTTCCCTGTGCCACCCGTGACCAGAGTTCGCCGGTCGCCGCATCGAGCATGAAGAGCGTTCCCCGGTCCGCGTTGATACTGCGCGAAGCGGCGTCCAGTATCAGCCCGAGAAGCTTGTCAATCTCTATCGCCGAATTGACGCTCTTGCTCGCCTCGATAAGCATGTTGAGGCGGTTGACCTGCGCTTTGGTGGCGAGAGCGCTCCGGTCCAGCTCCAGCATGAACGTCTGGTCCATGGTGCGGAGCCGGACCGCCATATTCGTCAGGAGGTTGAACGTGAATTCGTTGCTCTCTTTTGTCAGGCGGCGGATTTCCTGCTGGCTGAGAAGCACCGCGGAACACTCGTCCATCGCCTCGGCCCTGGCGGAGCGAGGCATCCCGTCCACCACCGAGAGCTCGCCGAAGAAATCTCCCTCATGCAGGACCCCGAGTAGCGACTCCACGCCGAATTTTGTATATTTGTTGATTCGAACCCGGCCGCGCGTGAGGCAGTACATTTCACGTCCGCGGGACGATTCATCGAAAATAATGTCGCCCGCCGCGAACCGGCGTACGTGCGCGCCTGCGACGACGGAGCGGATGATTTTCGGGTTGACGCCGCTGAAAAGAATGTTGCGGCTGAGGAGTGCGAGAACCGGCCCGGCGGCGGAGCGGGGTTTCGGGGAGACAGGTGCGGTCCGTTTGCGCCCGGGTGATTTGGTCGGTTTCTTCTTTGGTTTCGGCTTCGGCATGATTGGGTTCTATAGTAGGGAAAAAGGGGCCCAGAGTCAAGATTGAAGAGTCAGGCCTGAAAAGTCAAGTTCGAAGGGTCGTTCGATGCCGGGCGATATCGTCCTCGAGACGGTCAATCTGGGGAAGAAATACGGTGATCGGTGGGCTGTCCGGGGGCTGAACCTTTCGGTCAACCGGGGAGAAATATTCGGCTTCCTCGGACCGAACGGAGCCGGGAAAAGCACCACAATCCGCATGATTCTTTCGCTGATCAGCCCGAGCACCGGATCGGTGGAACTCTTCGGGCTCCCGCTCCGGGAAAACAGGGGAACGGTCCTCGCCCGCGTCGGAGGACTTGTCGAACGCGCCGACTTCTATCTCTACCTCTCCGCCCGGCGCAATCTGGAGATCATTGCAGATCTGAACGGGGGGGTCTCCCTCTCTGCGATCGGAGAAGCGCTGGAGACTGTCGGCCTCGCCGGTCGGGCCGGGGACAGGGTCAAGTCATATTCGCACGGCATGAAACAGAGGCTCGGCCTCGCCGCCGCGCTCCTCGGTTCGCCGGAGCTTGTCGTGCTCGATGAACCGACGAGCGGGCTCGATCCGCACGGTATCAAGGAGGTGCGGGATCTGATCGCCCGCCTCGCCGCCGAGCGGAATGTCACCGTCTTCCTTTCCTCCCATCTCCTTTCCGAGATCGAACATCTGGCCACGAGCATGGCCATCATCAATAACGGTTCCCTCGTGGTCCAGGGGAGCGTGAGCGAGCTGCTCTCCGCCGGGACGGGGACGGTGGACGTCATCGCCGTCCCTGCAGCCCGGGCGCTGGAGATCATCCGCTCCCTCCCGTACGTCGAGAACGCGATCCCCGGGGAAGACCGGATTTGCGTGAAGATCCCCGCGGCGCATGCCGGTTCGATGAACGCCGAGCTTGTCCGGGGGGGGATCGAAGTCCGGGCGCTCGTCCCCCGGCGCTCGCTCGAAGAGTATTTTCTGTCCATCACCGGGGAGGCGCCCGGGCTATGATGCGGGTGATCATCGGGAACGAGATTCTCAAGACCTTCAGAAAGTGGCGGACGTACATCGGGTTCATCGCCGTGGGGGTTGTCGTCCCGCTCGTCGAGTTCGGGCTCAAGGCGGAGGGGGGGTCGCTCGTGCGGAACATGACGCGCGGGCTGGGGGAGGATTTCCTCATCGTCGGAAACCTGTTCAACGCCTACTTCATCACGTATTTCATCATGAACAGCCTCTGGGTCCACGTCCCCTTCCTGATCAGCCTTGTTGCGGGCGATCAGCTTGCGGGAGAGGCGACCGGAGGGACGTTCCGGCTCATGCTCATCCATCCCCCGTCGCGGAGCCGCATCCTTGCCGCAAAGTACGCAACAACACTCCTGTATACATTTTCGCTCGTCGCATTTCTCGCATTGCTGGCATTCGGGCTGGGTCTGGCGCTCTTCGGAACGGGGGACCTGATCGTCCCGGGGCGGACGCTCACAATCATCCCGCGGGCCGAGGTGCCGTGGCGCCTCGCACTTGCCTTCGGGCTCGGCGTCTGGAGCATGTGGTGCGTGGCGTCTCTCGCGCTCCTGTTCTCTTCCCTCGTCGAGAATGCCATCGGCCCGATCATCGGGACGATGGCGGTGATCATCGTTTTCCTCGTCGTCAGCTCGACTCCGATCTCTCTTTTCACGGCAATCCGTCCGTACCTGTTCACCACGTATTTCAATGTCTGGCAGAAGGTGATGGAACAGCCGGTCCCCTGGCGCGAGATCGCGGCACACACAGCCTACCTCGGGCTCTTCAGCATTGGTTTTTACATGGCGACTTGGTATATTTTCGTCACCAAAGACGTGTTGAGCTGATCCTCCTCCATCTCACCAGGGAAACCGCCATGGACCTCCAGAAAATCCAGAAGGCACTCAGGGACAAACGCATCGACGGCTGGCTCCTGTGTGACTTTCGCAACCGGGACTATCTCGCCTACCGGGTAGTCGGACTCAATTTCGAGAAAATGACGAGCCGCCGGTGGTATTATTACATCCCGGCGAGGGGGGAACCGAGGAAACTCGTCTCCGCCGTCGAGCGCATGCGCCTGGACTCGCTCCCGGGGAAGCGGATGGTCTATCTCTCCTGGCAGGAGCTTCACAGCTCCCTCAAAAAGATGATGGGCCCGAAGAAGACGATCGCGATGCAATATTCCCCGAAGAACAATGTCCCCTACGTGTCCATCGTCGACGGGGGGACGATCGAGCTCCTGAAAAGTCTGGGCTATAAAATCGTGTCGTCCGCGGACCTCGTACAGATGTTCGTCTCCGTGATTCCGGAAGAAGGCTACCGAACGCACATCGAGGCGGGGCGCATCATGGACAGGATCCGTGCGGAGGCCTTCGACAGGATCCGTAACGCGGTCAGGAACAACACCGGCGAAAGTGAATACGACGTTCAGCAATACATGATGCGGCGCTTCAAAGAGGAGGCNNGCGCGCGCGTTCAAGAAGGGCGATACGGTGCTGATCGACATGTGGGCGAAGAAGGACGTACCGGGGGGAATTTATTACGACATCACGTGGGTGGGCTACATCGGCGACACCCCCCCCGCGAAATACGTGAAGATATTCAACGCGGTGAAGGCGGGGCGCGACGCCGCGGTGGAATTTGTCAGGGAGAGATTCGCCCGGGGGGAGACCTGTTACGGATGGGAGGTGGACGACGCCTGCCGCAACGTAATAAAGAAAGCTGGATTCGGGAAGTACTTCCTCCACCGAACCGGTCACTCGATCACGGAAGAGACGCACGGCAACGGCGTTAACATCGACAATCTTGAGACGAAAGACGAGCGGGCGCTCCTTCCCGGGTGCTGCTTCTCAATAGAACCGGGGATCTACCTCGAAGGGGAGATGGCCGTCCGGACCGAGATCAACATGTTCATACGCCATGACGGCGTCCCGGAAGTGACCGGGGAGGTTCAGCAGGACCTCGTGCTCCTCTAAAGGCGTACGCCGCGTCCCATCATCACACAAGTGTCAGGAAGCCTGTGTCCATTCGACAGCGCCTGAAGGCCGTCTACGAAATGTTCCAACGCTCGTTCTGGGTGGGAAACGGGATGGAGCTTTTCGAACGGCTGGCCTACTACGGCCAGCAAATCGTGTTCGTGATATACCTGCGGAACAATCTCGGGTTCACCGAGTCGCAGGCGGGGACGCTATCCGGGATATTCGGCGGACTGATTTACCTCCTGCCGGTGCTCGCGGGAACGCTGGCGGACAAATGGGGGTTCCGGCGCGCTTTCACGATCGCGTTCTCGACTCTCGCGGTCGGGTATTTCGCAATTGGAAGCATGGGGATGAGCGCGTTTTCCGGGATCTACGGGGGTTCGGCGCCCTACTGGCTGCTTGTTGTCTTCCTTGTGCTAACCGCTTTCGGCGGATCCTTTATCAAACCCTCGGTGCTCGGCACCGTGGCGGTCACGACGACGGAGAAGACGAAATCGCTCGGTTTTGCCGTCTACTACTGGCTTGTGAACGCGGGCGCGATCATCGGGCCGACGATTGCCTCATTCGTTTGCGACAGGTTCGGGAACCAATATGTGTATCTCGTCTCCTCTTTGAGCTGTCTGGCCATGTTGTGCGTGAACCTCGCACTTTATGAAGAGCCCCGGGGAACAAGTACGGAAGTGGCCGAATCGATGGGGAAGAAGATCGGGAACCTCTTCGTCGTTCTGGGCAATTTCCGGTTCATGATCTTCCTGCTGATTTACGCGCTCTACTGGATCCCGTTCTGGCAGGAGTTCATCGTTGTCCCCTACTATATCACTGATTACATAGACAAGAACGCTCCCTATCAGCTCGTCCAGTCCTGGGGAGGTGCGGGGGCGATCATACTCTTCCAGCTGCCCGTGAACCGGCTGACAAAGAACCTTCCGACAAGCACGGCCATTCTCATCGGATTCGCGGTCTCGTCACTTATCTGGGTGATCATCGGCATTCATCCGAGCATTCCAATGTTCGTTGCCGGCATAGTGGCGTTTTCCATTGGAGAGATGATACAGGCTCCGCGGTACTACGAATATATCTCGACGATTGCACCTCCCGGACAGCAGGGACTCTTCCAGGGCTATGCGTTCCTCCCGATCGCCATATCAAGATTCCTCGGAGACCCGGTCGGCGGATGGCTGTACCAGACTTCGAAAGCGCTCGGAAAGCCGGAGTATGTCTGGTTTGCGCTGATCGCCACAGGGGTCGCGGCGACACTCTTGATGTTTCTTTACAACAGATTCCTCGCGCCCGCAGATCATCCGTTGGCGGCGTCTTGAGACCCGGCGGGCTCCGGCAGCGCGTCATCCCCCGCGTCATGGCGCTCTCGGTTGCTGCCGCCGTGGCAGTCGCCCGCGGAGGTGATCCCGCCGGAGAGACGATACTCCGCAATGTCGAAGCCCGGCTGGCCGCTGTTCATGACTACGCGGTCACGCTCGACGTGGTCGCCGACATCGAGCGCCTGAACGTCCCGCCGATGCATGCCACCATGTACTTCAAGCAGCCGGACAAAGTCCACATCGATGCCGAGGGGTTTGCGATGCTTCCGCGGGAAGGGCTTCAGCCGAATGTCGGGAAACTGCTGGGAAGATATGCGGTGGCGGGCGTCGCCAAAGACACTCTCGACGGTATTGCGGTCCGAAAAGTCACGCTGCTGGCGAAATCCGACAGGAGTTTTCCCCGGAGCCTCACCGTGTATGTCAATCCGCAGCGATGGACCACGGAGCGGATAGTCACTTCCGGCGCCGCCGACCGGCTCGCGACGATCTCCTTCACCTACGTGCAGGTCGAGGGAGTCTGGCTCCCCGGAGGGATGACGGCGGCCTTCGCACTTGCTCCGCCCGACTCGAGCGGGATCGATCTCCCGGCGGGACCCCTCCGCCCGCAGCAGAAACCGCGGAACGGTACCGTCACCGTCCGCTACAGCAACTACCGACTGAACACCGGGCTCAGCGACGACATATTCGCAAAAGACGCCCCCTCCCGCTAGCCCCGGATCTCATTTGGCGTCCCCGAAATCCTTCCCTTCCTGGAGCAGCTTTTCGTATTCCTCCTTGTATTGTCTCACCGCACGGAAGAGGGCTTCGGCGATTTTCCCCTGCCCTGCATCGCTTCTGAGCAGCCGCTCATCCTCCCGATTCGACAGATAGGCGGATTCGACGAGGACATTGGGCATTGCGGCCCCGACAAGCACATAGAACCCGGCCTGCTTCACGCCGCGGTTCGGAATGCCGGTGTGCGACTCGATCTCCTTCTGCACGAGGTCGGCGAACACTTCGCTTGCCTTGACATGCGCGCTCTGCGCCATCGCCACGAGTATGAAGTTCTCTTCCGTCAGCTGCTGGTATTTCTCCTCGTACCCCTGCTCCATTTCAATGACGGAGTTTTCCCGCTCAGCAATCGCGATCGCCTCCTCCGTGCGTCCGGGGCGGAGGAGGTAGACCTCAAACCCGCGTGTCTTGCTCGGCTTCCGCGGCAGCGAATTGCAGTGCACGCTGATGAAGAGCTTTCCGCCGGCTTCGTTGGCGATTTTCCCCCTTCTGTCGAGCTCTATAAATCTGTCGTCCTTGCGCGTGTAGACGACGTCGACCCCGGTCAGGTTTGCCGTGATCAGTGCCCCGAGCTTCAGCACGATGCCGAGGGCGACCGTTTTCTCCTTTACTCCCGTGACGCCGATCGTTCCAGGGTCGTATCCTCCATGGCCCGCGTCCAGCACGATCACGTCGAGCTTCCATTTGTCCCGTTCCGTGTCCAGTCGCGGCGGGTTTTCACGTTCTCTCCTGGGAGGCGCGGCCGGTGCGGAGGCGGATCCGCTTTCTCGATTCCCGTGTTTTTCAGTCGCCATTCCGGCGGGGGGTCCTGACTCGGCCTCCTTCTTCGGCGGGGGGAGGATTGTCGGCCACTGCGGGGTTCCGGGCTCATTGTCCGGGGAGGGCACGCTCACCGGGTTCCCCGCGCGCACCGTGTCCTGTCTGTGCGCCGCCGTCGGGAGGGGAAGGGGTTCACGCTCCTTCCTCGGAAGCGACCGGGGCTCCGGCCCGGCTGCCCCGGCCCCCTCGGCACCCGGCGTCCGGATGACGAGAATCAGGTCGTTGGATTCGTTGTCGCTCATGATCTCGGAAGCCGCAATTTTTCCCGAGAGTCTGAATGTCAGCTGGACGGAGGTGGGAGACTGTATCGCGATAATCTGTTTCACAATCCCGGCGGGCCTGACGGAGTTTATGGCCGCGATATCCGCCCGTGCGTCCCCGACGGTGACGTACAGCCACCCGTCGGCGCGCATCCAGTTTTCGTAATCACTCAGTTTCTTCGTCGCGGCGATACGGATCAGCATGCCGTTGCTTTTCACTTCGAGCCGGACCGTGGGGATGTCGAACGCAGGGGCAGCGGCCTGCGTCCCGATTCCCAGCACACCCGTCCACGGGTTGTAGGAAGCGTTGACGCCAAAGACGGGGCGGAGCAGGGGGAGGAACGGCGCGAGCGGGATGAAGTAAGAATTGGCGGCGTACACGACGCTGGCGGGGAGCTGGTAGATGGTCTGGTGCCCCGGGGCGTCGGTCACGACCACAAACGGGTTCCCGCCGGCCACCTTCAGCCGCATGGGAAGGCGCTTGATCTCGAATTTCTGACTCTCCCGGCTTTCGTACGTCGAGAGTGAGAACATCTGGGCGAGGTCATTGAGCGACACATACACCATGCCGGCCCGCCTGAAAGCGCCGATCACGGTGCTCCGCGCGGTATCCCCCGCGAACTCGATGCGGACGGCGTTGTCCTGTGCCCGGGACGGCTCCCGGGGGAGGACCAGCAGCGCGAGGAGCGCCGCGGGGTATGTAAACCTTCGCGGGAAGCGCATCACCGGTAGTTTGTAAACTGGACGGCGAACTTCAGTTCCGCCTCACGGATCAGCTTCATCACCGACTGCAGGTCGTCCTTCACCTTGCCGCTCACGCGGACCTGGTCTTCCATGATCTGAGCCTGGACCTTCAGTTTGGTTTCCTTGATCATTTTCACAATAACCCTGGCATTCTCCTTGTCGATTCCCACCCTGAGTCCTATCGTCTGACGGACCGTCCCTCCCGAAGCGGGTTCCGCGGGACCGTAATCCATGGCCTTCAGGGGGACGCCCCGTTTGATCATCTTATTCTGCAGTATGTCGACGACGGCCTTGAGCTTAAAATCGTCGTCGGATACAACGGCGATTTTCTTTTCTTTCAGGTCGAGCTCGATCGAGCTCTTCGAGCCCTTGAAATCATACCGCTGGGCAATCTCCTTGCGCGCCTGGTTGATCGCGTTGTCGGTCTCCTGGAGGTTCACCTCCGAAACGATGTCGAATGAATATGCGTCTGCCATGCTGTCTCCTCAGGAAAATTTGACGTGCAGGAGCGCGTGCACGAAGATCTTGAACAACTCCCAGCGCGGATGGCGTCCCTCGAGGACATACTGCTGATGGATTTCCCGCTGTGACGCGCTGTCGCGCGTGATGATCTGAACCGAAAGTGGGTGCATTGTCAGCTCCAGGTTTCGGTGATGCGCTTGGTGATTTTCAGGTTCCTCTTCCCCAGCTCGTCGATCAACGCGTCTCCCGGAACGCATTGTTCGGGAGGCTTCACCCCCCGCTCGGTTATCGTCCCGTTTGCAAGCATCTGTGCGGTGATGGAAGTCGGAAAGGCGGTCGCGCGCATCATCGCAGTGATCGAAGCAGTCTCATCATAGTGGTCGACGAATTCGTAGGCCAGCACCTTCTCCGCCCCCTCCCGGGTGCCGGTGATCGTCGCCCGCGCGAGAACGACGTCTTTATCGCCGAAATCGAGTTTCTTCCCGAGCAGGTCCGCAAAGAACTCCCGGTTGGTCTTGACGCTTCCCCCCACCATCATCGGCTCCCTGGTGGCAAATCCGAGGTCGAGGAGGGTTTTGAATTTTTCGCAGTGTCCGGGGTAGCGTATCGTTTTGTAATCGAGGGTCTTCACCCTTCCCGCGAACAGCTCCGGGAGCGTGGAGAGACCACCTGAGGTCGCGAACGCCTCCAGCATTCCGAAGGGCTCCGGGAACTCGATCTCCTCGAGTCCCGACATCGACTCGATATGCTTCAATTCTCCGTCCTGGATCACAAGGGCCTGTTCCACGTACTCATTGATCAGCCCCTCGACCGAGAAGACAATCTGGTAATTTAAAGGAGGGCGCGGGTGCCGCGGGAGACCCCCCACACGGAGCCGGATCGAGTCGATCGTATCGAACCCCTTGCTCGCGGTAACCGCCAGTATGTTGATGAGTCCGGGAGCCAGGCCGCAGTTGGGAATGACCGTCACCCCTTTTGTTCGCGCTTCCCCGTCCAGTGCCAGCTGTTTCTCCACGACATCGTTGTTCCCCCCGAGATCGCATACATGGACACCCGCCTGGAGTGCGGCCCGGGTCACCTGAAGGTTCACGGAATACGTCACCGCGCTTATGACCGCGGCGCACCCCTTCATCGCCTCGACAAGGTCCCGGTTGCTGTTCACGTCGAGCCTCACAGGGTGGACGTTGGCGCCTATGGCAGCGGCAGAGCGCTTCGCGGTCTGTATGTTAATGTCGGCCATGACCACCTCGTTGTCGGGGCTGCTTCTGGCAAGGTCGTATGCGGCCGCCGATCCCATCATCCCGGCTCCGAGAACGAGATACTTCATGTCACTCCTTTCGCATCGTTCGAACAGCCTACTTCAGTATTTCCCCCGTCTCCCTGCTCCAGAACAAAAGGTCGAGTTCGTCCATCGGTATTCCGACTGCGTCCGCAAAGCGCCGGAATTTTCTTTCGATCGACTGGTAGCGTGCCGGGGTCAGAGACTTCGGGAGCGTGCGTATGATCCGGTGCCGGCGAAGGTTCTTCAGTATGTGCCTGTCGAGTATGGCCAGGTCCCTGTACCCGATATTCCGTAGGAAATGGGACGCTTCCTTCCATCCCAGCCCCTTCACATTCCGTACGAACCAGTCCCGCATCTCCGGCGGAGATCTTCCGTCGCCGAGGGCGGCGAGAATCACATCGCGATTTGTCTTCGCCTCGAGCAGGCGCCGGGCCTTCGTATTGTGAAAGCGGATATAATGTTCCTTCCTGAAGAGGATCCCCGACGGATCGAAGTCGGTCGCCAGGAAATCGGCCTCCCTCAAACATGCGACCACCTTTGCGGCATTGACAGCGCTTGATTGCGGCGTCAGCAGGCAGTAGATGAGTTCGTACAGGTATTCCGTCTTCGGCACGCGGGCAAAATCTTCCAGCCGTGCGCGTATCGCCGGCCGGCTTCCGGCGTAATCCCGGCGGAGATCATCCACTTCCCTGTACGGCGCCTCGCTCCTCATGCCAGCACCACCCGGAAGTCCGGCAGGGTCCTTCCCCGGGTGATCCGGACGAGACCGTCCCGCTCCAGTGCTTCCAGCAGGCTCTTCAGCCACGGGATGTCGTGCGGGGTGAAGTCCGGGTGGATCACCCTCCCGAGCGCCTCCGCCCTGAAACCGGCCTCTTTTCTCCGGAGGGCCTCGACGATCCGGCCCCGGTAGATCCTGTTGGGCACGCCGTGCACTCCGGGCTCGGACTTCCGGGTTCCACGACCGGCCTGCGTCATCCTCTTTCGTGAAGCGCAGATCCCGCCAAGCGGGCACCTGCTGCAGCAAGGGAGTCGCGCGGTACATATCGTGGCGCCGATATCCATCAGCGCCTGGTTCCAGTCGTACACCCCGCGCCGGGGGAGTATGCTTGCCGCCGTGCGCCAGATCTCCGGTTCGCTTCTCATGTCCGCTGTTGAAGGCATGCGCCAGAACACGCGGGAGAGAAGCCGCCGAATGTTCACGTCGACCACCGGTACCGGCAGACCGTGGACCGACGAGAGTATCGCATGCGCCGTATACCTCCCGATGCCCGGAAGCTCAAGGAGTGACGCCGCGTCGGAGGGGATCCTCATCTCCCTTCCGACGAGCACGGAGGCGAGCGCATGCAGCCGGACCGCCCTGTTGTTGTACCCCATCCCGCGCCAGGCCAGTACGACGTCCCGCTGCCGTGCCCGGGCAAGGGAAGGCATCGACGGGAAACGGCGAAGGAACCGGGGGTAATGTCCGAGCACCCTGCTGACCTGTGTCTGCTGCAGCATGATCTCCGACAGTATGATCCTGTACGGGTCGGACTCGCCGCGCCACGGGAGAGAGCGCCCGTACCGGCGGTACCACCGGCGCACGGGAGAGATGATCCTGCGGTCGTTCCTTCTCATCTCTTGAGCAGGATCTCGACGGCCTCGCGGTTCCCCTCGAGCATGTCCAGGCGGTCCAGTTCGGCAAATGTTACCCAGCGGATCTCTTCAAACGCGTGGTTCGCGGGCTCTCCCGCATACCGGTCGACAAGAAAATAGAATACACGGAAAGAGCCGTCCCTCTCCGGGTCGGCGACTCCGTCTGAGTATATCCATTCCTGCCGGTGAATTTCCGCCCCGGGGGTCGCCTCGATCCCCAGCTCTTCCCGGAGCTCCCGGCGGAGCGCCCCGGCCGGGGACTCTCCCGATTCCACCTTCCCGCCCGGGAATTCCCACTTCAAAGGGTAGACGGCATTTCGCTTGCGCTGGCATGCAAGCACCTTTCCATCACCCCTGAGTATGCCGACTGCGACTTCTTTCATTGCCGAAAGATACGAAAAATGAGGGAAAATCGAAAGATGCCCACACCCGGCGTCAGGATCCCCTCAGGCGGAAGAAATGGTCCTCTCCGGCGGATTCGGCGGGGCGTCACATATGCCGATATATATGCTTGGAGAAATGCCTTTGGAACGTCCCGGAAGAGCCAGATGGAAATGAAGAAGGATTTGGTGGGTGAGTATACGGGATCCCATGCCCCGACGGTCAAGGGAGTCACGCATCTTGTCCGGAACAGGACGAGGATTTATGAGAGCGAAAAAGGACACCTCTCCTACGTCATCACCGAGCAGGTTACCGATCAGAAACGGTCCCTGATCCGCAGGGAGACGTACGTCGGACTGGTCACGGAAGGGGCTCCTTCAAGAGAAGCCGGAGTTTTTCGTCTCCACCTCAGCCCGCTCGACAAGCCCTACAAAGAGGGGAATGGGCTCAGCTGCGACTTCATTTTCAGCGAGGATTTCAATTCCTATTTCCTTGTGTTCAACTGGACAGAAGGGTCGGAAAAGTTCCGATTACGCCTTAAAAAGACCTCGGAGAACGGCTCCGGGAGGCGGAGGAGACAGTCGTAGCGGTGTCACCATGCCCCCCACCCCGGGCACTCTACACGGACGACGTTCCAGCCTAACCCGGAGCGCTTCATCCTGACCGTCGCCGTCCCCGAAGCCGAGAGAGCACGGAGAGTCCCCGCCTCGAGCCCGGTCCAGGAGATTGCGAACTGCACGCTGGCATATCCCCGTTCGACAGTACATCCCTTCTCCGTCACATCGGAACCCGTGAAGACAGCGACCCCCGCAATGAACCTGTCAATCGAACGCCGCATCTCCTCGCGCGTGACGGGCCGCCCCGACGAGCTGTAGAGTTCGCTCCTGTCCGTCCTCTGCATGGCTCCCTGCGCGTCCTTTCCGAAGAGGGTGTACAGAAAATGCCCTGCGAACATTGTGGCGCACGCCTCTTCGTCGGGGTGGAAATCCTCGTACACGAAACTGTGCGTCATCCCCGCTATTCGCACGTCGTCGATTTCCATGTCGAAAAGCTCTTCGACGATGAACCTGTAAGCTTCTGCGGGGGGGACGGTCCGGTCGAAGTGGACGGCGATGGCGTTTGCGTCCAGGTGATCGATCAGTCTCCGGAGCTCCCCCGGGATCTGCCGGGGGGGGAGTGATGAGGGGGGAGTGCATTGCGGGTTGCCGGTGTATGCGCGGACAGTCGTCTTTCCGGCCCCCTGGAACTGACGTTCGAATTCTTCTACGGTGTCAAGCCACTCGCCTATGATCTCGGGCGGAGCATCCGATTCGTTGAATGAGAACCGGGCTCCGTATTTCTCCTCCAGATCCTTCCGCTTCCGTTCGTTCAGCGCGCGCTGTATGCGGTCCTGCGTGTCGTCCGGCATTTCCATTTCTCCGTTTTTGGTGGTGATCATGTCGGAGCCGATGGAATCGCCGGAGGAGGGGTCAGGTCCGGACGTAGTCGACGAATTCAAATTCCGGGTGGTGTTCGCGTGCCGCTTCACGGAACACGGTGCCGAGCAGGTGCTCGTAGGGGGGAAAGAACGCATCCGCTTCCACGTCCCGGTCGACGAGCGTCAGATAGAGCTCGTCGGCCCGGTCGATAATCTGGGCGTACACATTTCCACCCCCGATCACAAATACCCTCTCCACGGACGCAAGTGCCCGGAGCGATTCCTCAATCGAAGGGTATGACTCGATCCCCGGCACGGGAGCGGAGCTCAAGACCACATTTCTCCTCCCCGGGAGGGGTCGCCCGAGAGATTCCCACGTCCTCCTCCCCATCAGGACAGCATGACCCGTTGTCAGGCGCTTGAATCGCTTCAAATCCTCCGGAATGTGCCACGGGAGCTTCCCGTCCTTGCCGATGGCGCGGCGGTGATCCAGGGCTGCGATAATCGCCAGTTTCACACCGCCACCTGGAATTTGATCGGCTCATACGATTCATACCCGACCAACGTGAAATTTTCGAACTTCAATTCGTCGATCGGCACATTNNTTCACGTAGATATGCGCGTCGACGATCGTATGGCTGAATATCCCCGGTTTTAGTCCGGCCTCCTGCGCCAGAATCTGGGTCAGGAGCGCGTACGCGGCGAGATTGAAGGGTATCCCGAGGGCGATGTCACCGGAACGCTGTGTGAGGTGGCAGCAGAGCTTTTCCTGCTGGACGTTGAACGCGAACGTGTAGTGGCACGGAGGGAGCCTGCTCCCCAGCGCGTTCCCGGGCTCCCATGCCGTCACGACCATCCGGCGGGAATTCGGGTCGGTCTTCAGCAGCCCGGCCACACGTCCGATCTGGTCCACCTCCACGACTTCATACTTTCCCGTGGAAGGATTGATCTGCGCGCTCGGAAACCGGCGCCAGTAGCGCCCGTACGCGGTCTCCAGGTTCCCCTCTTCGTCCGCCCAGGCGTTCCAGATCTTTGTGTGCTTCATCAGGTTCCGGATATGGTCCTCGCCGGAGAGGTACCAGAGGACCTCATAGAGCATGGCATCGAAGTTCACTTTCTTTGTCGTCAGGAGAGGATACCCCTTCGACAGATCGACCCTGTACTGTTCGGCGAAGCAGGATATCGTGTCCACCCCGGTCCGGTTCTTCTTCAGTGTGCCGTTGGTCAGCACCCGCTCGACAAGATCCAGATACTCCCGCATGCCGCACTCCCCGTGTCGTTGATATCCCCCTTCCTGAGGGTCCAGCAAAGTAGCAAGGCACCTGCCGAAAAGCAATGTCGCGACCGCTCCGCCCCGGGAGGGGGAGCGTGGAAGAAGCGCACAAAATGCACGGCGAAATCGATGGAATATCAGGGAAACAGGGGTACTCCCGCCGCCATGGAGCGCTCTTCCGCCGCTGTTCGCAACAAACAGCCAATCATGCCGTAACACTATTAAAGAGCAAGTCATATCGAAACGCGAAAGTGACTTTGTCATGAACCCGAAAAAATACTTCTGGCCGGGATGGGTGGGGTGTCTCTTTTTGGCAATTGCGTCGCTCTCCGCCGCCGGCGAAAAACAGATCGTCTCCCTGAAGGACCTGAGCGAGACGCAGGTCAAGTGTGCCGGGTTCCAGCTGCAGCAGGAAGCGCCGGTCCATATCAAAGCGGTCGGGGCCGGAGGCGAAAACAAGTGGTCGTACCGGAACGGCGACCGGGGCGGGGACATGACCGCCTATCCCTGGATCATCGACGCCGATACGCGCAACGTGGTCTGGGAGATGACCGTGGACAACTCCTCGAAATGGAAGGATGAAAGGAGCTTCGACGGGACGGTGACGCTCCCTGCCGGGTCCTACGAGGTGTATGTCGCGGCGGCGGTCTTCTCGATCAACACCGCGTTTACCCATATCTCGATCGGCGTCGACCACCGCAAGAATCCGCTTTTCGGAGACGTGCGGACCGAAAAGAGGAATTTTTTCAACTGGCTTTCCGGCTGGTGGTCGGACGACCTCTCGAAGACGTGGAACAAGCGGTCCCGCGTCTGGGGAATCGATCTCTTCGTCGATGAATCGGTCGGTGCCTCCTCGTTCAGTCCACCCAGGGCCCGTGACAATGTGGTGATCAAAGCGACCGGTCTCGGCGAAAACGAAGTAGTCCGGAAATCATTCTCGCTCGGCGATGCCGCGACGCTTTTCATCTACGCGCTGGGGGAAGGGGACCATGAGGGTCAGCTCGCCGATCATGGCTGGATCGTGAGCACGGCTGACCGGAAGCGCGTATGGGAGATGCAGCTCCGCAATTGCACGTATGCCGGGGGCGCGGAAAAAAACATCCGCTACGTCAACACGGTCACGCTGCCGAAAGGCGACTACACGCTCTACTATGTGACGGACGGGAGCCACTCGAACATCTGCTGGAACGCGAATCCCCCGTACGATCCCCTTAACTGGGGGATCACGGTCTCCATCGACAGGGAAAAAGAACGGAAGAACTTCAGGGCCACGGCGAACGAAGACGACCGGAATGTCATCGTGAGCCTCATTCATCCCAGGAACAGCGACTACCTGACGGAGGGATTCACGCTGAAGAAGGACGCCCGCCTCCGCGTCTACGCGATCGGAGAGAGGGACAATTCGCGCCGCTCGATGGCCGACTACGGAACGATCCTTGACGCGAAGACGCGCGAAAAAGTGTGGACGATGGACGTCGACAGGACGTCGCACGCGGGGGGGGCGTCGAAAAACCAGTACATTGACGAGATCATCACGCTCCCCCGGGGGAATTATGTCGTGACGTACACGACGGATGATTCTCACGCCTACGACGACTGGAACTCCGACCCCCCGTACGACAAAGAGCACTACGGGATCACGGTGATGGGCGCCGGGGAGAAATGGGATCCCTCGATTGCCGGCAAGTACACCGAGGAGCGGAACAAAAACATCATCGCGCAGATCGCCCGTCCGGGCAACAGCGTTGATGCCGCAAAACCGTTTACAATCGACAAGACCACCCGTATCCGTGTCTACGCGATCGGGGAGGGGATGGGGCGGGAGATGGACGATTACGGCTGGATAGAGGACGCCCGGACCGGGACGGTGGTATGGGAAATGACGTACAGGATGACATTTCATGCGGGGGGCGACCGGAAGAACCGGATGGTGAACACCACCATCATACTCGACCGCGGGAACTACCGGCTCCGGTTCAAGAGCGACGATTCTCATTCGTTCGGGGACTGGAACGCGGATCCGCCCGATGATCAGCAGTACTGGGGAATCACCCTTTACCGGGATGATTCGCTTCCCGGTCAGGGAGGTCCTCCGGCCCCGCTGCCGCCGGCGAATCCGGAACCTCCGGACGACCCGGACAACTGAGTTTCGATCCGGCTCAGCGCCCGGGGATTTTCCCTCCCCGGTGAGCGCCCCGCGGCATCCCCCGGCGTAAATCCCGGGGTACGCGGGTTTGAACAATTGACCCGAGGAGCCCCCGGACCTCTTCCTCCTGTAGCCTCTTCCACATCCCCGGGGAGAGGCCATCTATCGAAAGATTCCCGATCCTTGTCCGTATCAGCCTCAGCGTGGGATGTCCCACGGCCGCCGTCATCTTCCTCACCTGTCTGTTCCGCCCTTCGGTCAGCGTCAGCTCGAGCCACGCGGTTGGCACGTTTTTTCTAAACCGTATCGGGACCGGCCGGGGGGGGAACTCCGGCTCACCGCTGAACAGAATCACTCCGGCATCCCGCGTCTTCTTCCCCTCGATAACCACCCCGTGCCTGAGCCTCTCGAGCGCGGCATTTTCCGGCACCCGCTCCACCTGCGCGAGGTATGTGCGCGGGTGCGTGTAACGGGGCTCCGTAATCCAGCGTTTGATCCGGTTGTCATCCGTCAGCACCAGCAGCCCCTCGCTGTCCGCATCGAGCCGTCCCGCCGGGTAGACACTGTCCGGGAATGGGCCGAAATCGGCGAGCGTCTTCCACTCTCCGCCGCGTGTAAATTGGGAAAGGACGCCGTAGGGCTTGTTGAAGAGTATAACAGTGGCGGGCATGCCGGCAAGATAGAGAGATTCGGCCACAGAAGCGACACACGTGGCGCCGGGTTGACTCTCGACCGGGTTCTCTCTACAATGGATGTACCAGCCACATTCCGCGAGGTTTGCATGTCGACATCCCGGAGGACTTTTCTGCAACGTGCCGCCGCTGTTGGTGCGGCGGCCCTCGCCGGCCATTCATTCTTGCCCGCATCCCTCAAAGCATCCGCTCGGGCGGCGGGGGGGCCGCTCGTCATCGCGAGCGGTAACGGTCTCGCTGCAGTCGCGAAAGCGATGGAGATCATCCAACAGGGGAGCGACGCTCTCGACGGCGTCATCGCGGGGGTGAACATCAATGAAAACGACCCCAACGACGTGAGCGTCGGCTACGGCGGCCTGCCGAATGAAGACGGCGTCGTGGAGCTTGATTCCGCAGTCATGCACGGGCCGAACCACATGGCGGGTGCGGTCGCGTCGCTCCGTAACATCAAGAACCCCTCGAAAGTCGCGCGCATGGTGATGGAGCGGACGGATCACGTGCTGCTTGTGGGGGAGGGGGCCCTCAGGTTCGCCCGGGCGCATGGGTTCAAGGAAGAAGACCTGCTGACCGACCGGTCGCGCGAGGCCTGGCTCAAATGGAAAGAGAACATGTCAAAAGAAGACGCGTGGCTGCCGGCACACGGGGACTCCGACAGTGCGAAAGACATCGGGGATCTGTTCGAACCGTACATGAAGTATACGGGGACCATTCACTGCAGTGCGATTGACAAACAGGGGAACATTTCCTGCGTGACGACGACGAGCGGCCTCGCATGGAAGATCTCCGGGAGGGTCGGCGATTCTCCGATCATCGGCGCCGGCCTCTATTGCGACAATGAGGTGGGTGCGGCGGGTTCCACCGGGCGTGGCGAAGCCAACCTCATCAGCTGCAACAGCGTGATGATCGTCGAGTGGATGCGCGCGGGGAAGTCCCCGGAAGAGGCGTGCCTGACGGCGTGCAAGCGCGTTGTCGAGAAGAACAGGCAGCGCCGGTTGCAGGATGACCAGGGTCGGCCGGCGTTCAACGTTTCATTCTATGCCCTCAACAAGAAGGGGGAGCACGCCAGCGCCTCCATCTGGGACCAGAAGCAGTATGCCGTGCACGACGGTACGTCGGCGCGGCTTCTCCCGGGTGCTTACCTGTACAAGAAATGACTGCGGTCCCCGTTCTATTGACTTTTCCTCGGTACATTTGTATCCTGAAAAGCAGAGCCTGTGTGCTGGGAGCTGCGGTTTTCTCCGTTCTTGGTTCACATGCGGCGCTGTGCGCGCGAAGACCGTTCACGGGACGCTTCCGCAGGGCTTCTCCCTCCGTTACACTCATTCCCCACCCGGCGCGCAGACCGTCACAGGTATGACATTTCTCCACAGTCCGGAACTGAATGAGCCCTTTGGTACGATGTTGTGTTTTTCTCCTTCTCCTCTCCCTCTCCCTGAGCGCGGGCGCGCAGCAGTTCAGGGTCGATACGCTTGCCCGGGGGCCCGCGATACAGCTCCCGTCTGCCATCGCGTTTATTCCGGGATCGGATGACAGGTTTTTCTTCGCCGAGCGAAGCAGCGGACGGGTGCGTCTGTACGACGGTTCGGTCCGCCCCGGTGCGTTCCTGACGGTTTCCGTGGAGGACGAGAGTGAGCAGGGACTTCTCGGAGTGGCGGTTCATCCCCTCTATCCGGATTCCCCTTTTGTCTACGTGTACTATGTCCGGGCGATCGACCGGGCCGGCATTCTCGAGCGCTACCGCGACCAGGGGGGGGAGGGGGTTTCACCGCAATTGTTGCTGTTTATCGCGCGTCGGGACGAAGCCACGCAGAACAACGGGGGAGCGCTCCGGTTCGGTCCCGACGGGAAGCTGTATGTCGCGGTCGGAGATCACGGGGCAAAGCCGTCGAACGCGCAGGATACGCTGGGAGGAAGAAATCTCCGCGGGAAGATCCTGCGTCTGAACCCGGACGGGACGGTGCCTGCCGACAATCCCTTCCCCCGGAGGTACTTCTGGTCTCTGGGTCTTCGCGACCCATCGGGCCTCGGGTTCGATCCGGTAGGCGGGAGGCTTTACGTCACTGAAGGGGGGACTCTCACCAATGATGTGGTCGTTGTCCCCCGGGGGGCGAACCTCGGATGGCCCGGACGCCGCAGGAGCGCGCCCGATGCAGAACACCTCCCGTCCGTCCTCTACAGCACGGGGCGTGGCGATCAACCGGATCTCACCGGGATCGCTGTGTACCGGGGAGACCTGTTTCCGAGGCTGAACGGGAAAATCCTTTTTGCGGGGAACGCCGACCCGACGCTCTGGGTGGGGACGCTGAACAGTGCAGGTGATTCACTCAGTGCCGAGCCAATGTACCGTTCCAACACCGGTTTTTCGGACGTCCAGGTCGGACCGGACGGCTGCATCTACCTGGCGAACGGGCCGTACCGGGGGAGCAGGATTGTCCGGCTTTCCCCCCTTCCTCCGCAGTTTAGTTCCGGGCCTCCCTTAAACGCCGTCCTCGGAGAGCCGTACATCTACACGCCGGCGTTTCGCGGCACCCCCCCGGTCCTGGATATTCTGAACG
This sequence comes from Ignavibacteriota bacterium, assembly GCA_003161955.1. GTDB lineage: Bacteria > Bacteroidota > Ignavibacteria > UBA10030 > UBA6906 > Fen-1273. Next base: position 79,792 of record PMND01000025.1, read on the forward strand.
GCCCCCGGGGAATGGTCGTCGACTCGGGGGACTGGAGCATTCACTGGGTCCCGACGAAACCGGAGGCGCTCGAGGGGAAACAGACCGTCACTCTTCGCGCGCGCAATGGCGCCGGATCGACCGAACAGCGGTTCACGCTGGCGGTGCAGAATCTGAACGAGCCACCCTCCCCGTTCGCACTCACATCTCCTCCCGAAGGAAGTGAACGGCGGTTTCTCGGCGAAGATCCTTATGTGACGTTCAACTGGGCGACGGCACACGATCCGGATCTGGACACCGTCCGGTACACGCTTCAGGTCGACACCGTTGCCGGGTTCAGCAGCCCCTTCCTCATGAATATCGACGCAGGGACGTCCAACTCTTTGCGCATTCCCCTCCCTCAGGCAAGCAGCACTTATTTCTGGCGGGTGGCGGCCACAGACGGCAGAGGTGTAACGCTCTCCGTCCCCCGTGTGTCGCGCATCGACGTGATCTTCTCGAAGCTCCTCGGCCGCGAAAGAGCCCGTCACGTCGAGCCTGTCCTCGAACAGAACTTCCCCGCAACGTTCGCTCCGGTCAATCCGGAGCCGAGCATCAGATATTCCGTGCGGCGTGAGGGGTATGTGCGACTCACCGTCTTCAACCTGCTGGGACAGGAGGTGGCGCGGCTGTACGACGGGACGCAGCAGGCGGGGACGTACGAGGTGGGGATCGCGAACGTGAATCTCCCCGGCGGGATTTATTTCTACCGCCTTATTGCACCCGGTTTTGCAGAAACGAAGAAAATCGTGGTCTCGCGATAGCCCCCGGGGACCCGCCCTCCGCTGAAAACAAAAAATGGCGCCGGAGCTTACCTGCTCCGGCGTATGATCACAATGGTCTTGTCGTCCGAGTAATCTATAAGCCTGTTGTGCACCTGCACGTCCTCGATGATCAACTGGCAGATCGCCTTCGGGGATTTCGATTTGAATTCCGTCAGTTTCGCGATCAATCGCTGCTCGCCGTACATTTCCCGTTTCTCGTTCGACGCCTCGACGATGCCGTCGGTGTAGAGCATCATGATGTCGCCGCGGCGCATGATCGTAAACTCGCTCCTGTATTTCTCCGCGGGGAAAGGGCCGATGATCTGGCCGGTCGCGCCCAGTTCTTCGATCTGTCCGGTCGCCGCGTGGAGGATTATCGGGAAACAGTGTCCCGCGTTCACGTATGACACCAGTCCATTGTCCGAGTCGGTGAACTCGGCAAAGACCATCGAAATGAAGTGTTCGGAGGTGAATGTCTTGTTGACAAGCCGGTTCAGCCGTCCGATCAGCGTGCTCATCTTCGTCTGGAACTCGACCCCCATCCGAATGGCGCCGGAGACATACAGCGCCTGCGCGGCGGCAGAAAGACCCTTGCTCGCCGCATCGCCGATCACCACAGCCAGGCGGTCCTTGTCGTCCGCTGCCTGCAGGTAGTCGAAAAAGTCTCCCCCCACGATCCGCTCGGAGAGCGAGATGCCGTACAGGTCATAGTGGCTGAACTTGAGCTCGTGAACAGGGAGTATGCTCCGCTGGATTTCGCGCGCCTTGTCCAGGTCGCGCTCCAGGTCCTTCGCCTTCCTCTCGCTCTTCCGGTTGCGGAGGGCGGACGTGATCGCGCTGCCGATGATATTGAGTGCATAGGTCATGTCCTCCTTCAGGAAGTCCGCGTTGATGGCGAGGACGTACTGGAAAAGGGTGTACCCCTTCCAGACGACTTTTTCTCCGACCCCCGTGGCCGAGTAATGCGTGATCCCTTTCTGGCGGAGATAGCGGTTCGTCTCGGTCCCGACGACGGTCCCTTTCTTGTCGAGCTGGCAAAACACCGGATAATCCAGGACCCGGATCCGGAAATTTTTCCGTATGGCTTCGATCTCGCCGTACTGACGGAGCAGGCGGTATGAACCTGAATTCTGCTCCAGTTTCCAGATGCGCCCCCCCTTGATCGGGATGGCTTCGTTGACGATGATGTTCTCGAGTATGTGTCCGAGGAGCTGCTCCTCGGTACGGACCTTTTCGTCGCTCAGGACCCTGATGGTCCTGTAGAGCTTATGTTGATCCATGGTATCCTGCGATGCAAAACGTGCGCGTCAGTCGTGGTATTTCATTTCCCCCACCCTCAGGGGAAACTCAAGCCGGTCCTCCTTCCGTGGAACAGCGCAGGAGTACATCGTGCTGTATGCACAGTAAGGGTTGTACGATTTGTTCAGGTCGACCTCGTACCGGTGGTTCGGATCATGAAGATCCTCCCCGGCGTCCAGATACCGTCCGACCTCGTATGTTTCATGCCCGGTGGTGCTGTCGGTGAACCAGATGCTCATCGTCTCGGGGTATCGCGCGAATCTCTCGGGGTCGTACCGGGTGAATTTGTACACGTTCAAGCGGAGCAGAAAGGGGGCGCCGTTGCTCCCCGGGACCGGGAATTCGACATAGCCATAGCGGACCTGCCGCCGGGCTTCTCCCTTTGTTCCCATCACGACCACCGTCTCCGGATCCGCGTACGCGTGAAGCACGGATTCCCCCCGGAACGCCGGGTCGATCGGGAACCAGTTGATCCCGTGGTACCGGACGCTCGTGTCGCGGACAAACGGCGAGTGGGGATCGCGGGCGAAGAACGCATCCTTCTCCATCCGGTAGGCAAGGTTGTCCTCACGGATGCGGAGGCTGTCGGCCTTCGTGAGGAGAGGGAGAGCCGGCCTGTGCGAGCAGGAGGCGAACGCCACTGCGCACAGGAGGCCTGCGGCAATGTGAGCGCAGCGCAGAGATTTCATCGGACCCCCTCCAGGACGTGATGATACACCCGCTCAACGTTCCCGGCCATGGCCGTCGCCTGGTATTTCCTCTCGAAAAGAGCGAACGAGGCGCGTCCGAAAACCGACCTCTTTGCGGGGTCGCTGATAAGCCCGAGCAGGGCTCGTGCGAATGCAGCGGGGTCCTCCGCAGGCGTCAGACAGCCGGAGACATCCTCATCGATCATCGCGGCGATACCGCCGACGTTCGTCGAGACCACGGGGAGCGCACAGGCGAGAGCGCGGAGTACCGCGATCGGGAACATTTCCGAGGCAAGCTCAAGCGAAGAATGGCAGTAGATGTCGAACGCCGGGTAGATCTCCCGCAGATCGTCCCGGAAGCCGAGGAACCGGACCCTGTCGCCGAGCCCCAGTCCCGCAGCCTGCGCTTTCAGGTCACGCTCGAGTTCCCCGTCGCCGGCGATGAGGAACAGGACGCCGCGCTTCTCGTGCGCGACAATCGCCGCGGCATCGAGAAGGTGGCGGTGCCCCTTGAACGGGACGAGTCGTGCGACATTCCCGATCACAACGGTCCCTTCATCGATCCCCATCGACCCCCGTATCCGGGCGCGGAATCCCGCGCGCATATCATCCGGGTCCGATTCGATCCCGATGGGAACGGTCGTGACCTTCCCGGGCGGAATGCCGTCCTCGCGGAGCAGGACCTCGCGCCCGGCATCGGCATCAGTGATGAAGTGCGATATTCCATACCTGTTTCTGAGGGCGTGGGTGATGTTGTGACGGATGGAGTGTGTGCTGTGTATCCCTGCGACGTGCCGTGCAGGGGTAAACGCCGCCGCGATTGCCGCGCATGTCCGGTCGTAATTGGCGTTGCTGTGGATGATCGTGATCGACCGCTCGCGCATCGCCCGGCGGAGAACACGGGAGATCCCGAAGACCCTGGACATGTCGCCGTACTCGATGGGGACGACGGGGAGTGACGCCTCGGCGCATTTGCGGAGGAGCAGGTGCCCGGGGCGGGCGGACACCCAGACCGTATGTCCGCGCCGTGCGAGGTACCTCCCCAGGATCAGTACATAGTCTTCCCCGCCGGCGAATATATCCGTGGCGTTGGTGAGCAGGACGTTCATCGGATCAGCCGTTGCCGTACACTTCGCCGACGCCGAACTTGCTTGCCGCCCAGAGAGCGAGGTTCGCGGTAATTGCGGTGACAGCGCGGTTTTCGTCTTCTTTGCGGACGACGAGGTCGTACGTGTCCGCGACAAACTTCATGTTCCGGAGAATTTTCCTCACCTGCGGCCGCGATACGGTGCCGTGCCAGAAGGCGATCTGGCCCAGTATCATCCCGCCGTGACGCCGCAGCAGTTCTCTGACGCTGATCACCTTCTCTGCCCTCGGCGTGCGGGGAACGCACACGTGGGAAAGGTCGGTGAAGTATTCGTCCCAGAATGTGGCGAATATTTTGTTCTCGGGACGTCTCAGATAGCGGGCACGTTTCAGGGAAAAATGGGCCTTCGTCCTGACCCGGAACCGGGGGATGACGGGGTGGAGGTCATAGAGCGTCCGCATCTGTGTCGGGTCCTCGGCGTCCCTCTCGCTGTAGACCCACCGTTTCCTCAGTTTCCGCCAGGTATCCACGCAAACGACGGGGGCTTTGCGGCTGTCGATGGAAATGAACTTGTCCCGTTCCATTCCCACCACGGTGATCCAGTGGTTCCAGCCGTCGACGCACAGGAGCGCCGGGTACCCCTTCTTCAACGATCTGACAAGCTCCCGTTTCGCCCTCAGCGAATCCTTGCGGCGAATCACCTTCATCTCGCAGTCACATACCTTCGCGGCTCGCGCGAGCTTGATCTCGTCAGTTCCGGTCCACCAGTGTGTCCCGGCGATGTGCGAAATCCTGTTCTCGTCCACTATTCTGCCCAGCATGATAAGCGCGTACTTCAGGGCAAACGGTCCGCACTGCCACTTGTTAGGCTGAGGATACAGTCCCATCGGCGAGCTGATTTCCGGATCTAAGGAGGTCCTGAGAAGACAATGGTGGTCCCCCCGGGGGGGGACCACGTTCCATCTCATAGAATACGGAAAACGGGGGGGATTTCCAAGGTGGGTTTTGTGACGTTTTATGCCGATTTTTGCGGATTTTTACCTCTTTCTTGTCTCACGGATAAATATGGTCAGCCCGGTATCGGGAGGCTTGTGCCCCATCTGGCGCATCAGCGCGACCACCTGCCCCCGGTGAAACGTTGAGTGATTTACGACGTGTTGCAGAGCCTCACCGTACCGGTACGTAAACTGCTCTCCGGTGAGCGTCAAAAAACCGAATGTATCTTCGAGTTTTTTGTCTGTCTGCAAGCCGAGGAACTTTGCCAGTGCGAACCCTGTCTGTTCCCATGTCGTCTTCACGTCGGCGACGGTCGGCACGTCGGTGGGTTTTATCGTCGCCTTGTCGGGCGTTCCCGACATGCGAGAGAGCCANNCTGCTCTTCATGTCCCGCATCGTCTCCTCGGGGGAGAGCGCCTCCAGCGCCTCAAATATCCTGTTTGTCGCCCACGCGCTGTAGGCAACCAGCGTCTTTATCTCCTGCAGCGTCATAAAGCCTCCTGTGTGAATTCGTCCGGGCCGGGGTGATGTCGATTCGCCTCACCTCCGCTTTTCCACTTTCTTCTTCAACTCCGCGACCGCCTTCAACGCGTCAAGGGGCGTCATGGTATCGATGTCCAGGCGGGAGATCTCATCCCTGAGCGGATCATCCTTCATCTCGAAGAGCGACATCTGGATCTCTCCCGGCCGTATCCGTCCTTTGTTCTTTCCCCCGGACTCCTCATGGACGCTCAGATCCGAGCCCTCGAGGTTCTTCAGTATCGCTCTCGCCCTGTCCGTCACCTCGTCCGGGAGACCGGCCATTTTGGCGACATGGATGCCGTAGGAATGGTCGGCGAACCCGGCGGTCACCTTGTGGAGGAACACCACCTTGTCGCCGTACTCACGGACGTCCACCTTGAAATTCCTGATCCTGGGGAAAAGATCCGCCAGCTCGTTGAGTTCGTGGTAGTGCGTGGCGAAGAGCGTACGGGCACCGACTCTCTCGTGCAGGTACTCGGTGAGCGACCATGCGATGCTGATCCCGTCGAACGTGCTCGTTCCGCGTCCCACCTCGTCGAGAAGTATCAGGCTCCGGGATGTGGCGGTGTTGACGATGTGGGCGGCCTCATGCATCTCCACGAGGAACGTGCTCTCTCCCGCGCTGATATTGTCGCTTGCGCCGACGCGCGTAAAAATCCTGTCCACGATCCCCACGGACGCGCTCCGGGCGGGGACGAAGCTCCCGATCTGCGCCAGCAGGACGATGAGCCCCGTCTGACGGAGGAAGCTCGACTTGCCGCTCATGTTCGGGCCGGTGATGATCAGTATCTGATCGGAGGCGGTGTCGAGGTGGACGTTGTTGGGAATGTATTTTTCCCCCGGGGGAAGCAGGCGTTCGATCACCGGGTGGCGGCCGTCCACGATGTCGAGAACGGTCGAGTCGTTTACGTCGGGCCGCGTGTACTCCTGCTCGAGGGCGACGCGGGCGAGCGACGAGTAGCAGTCAAGCGCCGCAAGCGCCCTCGCGGTCGCCTGGATCGCCTCCGTTTCGCGGGCCACTGCCAACCGGAGGTCGGTGAAGAGCTGCGTCTCGAGGGCGAGTATTCTCTCCTCCGCATGAAGGATCTTATCCTCGTATTCCTTCAGCTCCGGCGTGATATACCGCTCGGCGTTTGTGAGCGTCTGTTTCCGAATGTAGTCCGCCGGGATCTTCTCCCTGTGCGTATTCGTGATCTCGATGTAATAGCCGAAGAC
>PMND01000025.1:86418-86545 GCA_003161955.1 Ignavibacteriota bacterium
AGACGGCCTCCGCGATGGCATCGCGTACTGCGGTGACGGACTCGAGTATCCCCTTGAGGGCAACGAGCTCCCGCGGCGTGGCGCGCCCGGTGCACACCCTGGTGTTGAGCCGCTCGAGATCGCCGAT
>PMND01000134.1:0-3136 GCA_003161955.1 Ignavibacteriota bacterium
CCGTTGGCGACTTCAACAGGTTTCGTCCAGCCCCCTTCTGTTCTCTGCGACACCCAGATCCCCACACCCGGATGATGCTCGTACTCTCCACCAAACCACGCCGCCACAAGACGGCCGTGACTCTCGGCAATCGTGGACGCGTGGCACTGAGGAGTCGGCATCGAATCGCAAATGAATTCCCGGAGGACGACAGCGTCGCCGGATGGAACGGCGCGGGAGCGGGGGAGGAACGAGACGGCAACGAACCAGAGCACAATGGCCCTCATCGCCTACTGCCTCCCCTCCCCGACCGCGAGCCCGCCATGAAGCCGGATATCCCGCGAGGACGCACCGACGAGAATTCTGACATCACCCGGTTCAACCACCCACTCCATGCGGGGATTCAGAACCGCGAGAGCCTCCGGTCCGATCTCGAACGACACCTGCTTCCCCTCTCCGGGACCGAGCGTCACACGCGTAAAGCCCTTGAGCGCAAGCACCGGTTGTGCCGTTGAGGAGTGCTCATGGCGGATATAGAGCTGGACGACCTCATCGGCAGTCATTCGACCGGTATTCTTCACGGAACAGGTCACCACCGCTTTGCCGTCGATGGGAATTGCGGCAGGAAGAATCTGCAGATCGCTGTATTCAAATGTCACATAACTCAAGCCGAACCCGAACGGGAACATTGCCTTTCCCGTCATATCGAGATAGTCATCCCCCCGCCCGGTCGGTTTGTGATTGTAGACCAGGGGTGACTGGGCCACCGACCATGGGAACGTGATCGGCAGCTTCCCTCCCGCCGATCTCCGGCCAAAGAGGACATCCGCCACCGCATTCCCTCCTTCTTCACCCGGATACCAGACATCGACGATGCCGTCGACCAGGTCGAGCCACGACCTGATTGTCACAGCCCCTCCTCCCACAAGAATCACGACGACCGGCTTTCCGGTTGACGCCACTTTGCGGATCAGCTCTTCCTGACGTCCGGGAAGATCGAGGCTCGCCCGGTCGCGGAATTCACCTTCCTCCAGCCCGGCAACGAGCACGGCTACGTCGCTCTTCCCGGCTATCCGAACCGCTTGCGCAATCCCCTCCGACGAATGCGGGGCATCAACATCCCACACGAACCGGAACTTCACGTTACCCACCCCTTCATGAAACTCGACCTTGATGTCATACAGCCTTCCCCCTTCAAACCGGAAGGGAACAACACTCATCCGGTTTGTCTGCTTCCGCCAACGATCAATCAGCGGCCTCCCATCGATGAATATGCGGAAACCGTCGTCCCCATCAACACCTATCGAATATACCCCGGAGCGGGGAGCCTTTAACCGCCCCGTCCACCGCACCGAGTAACAGTCTGACCTGAGGGGCGGACCCGGCCCATAGAGCGTCCACCCGAAATCAATTTTCGGATCCCTCCGGACCAGTGCAGGAGGGCCGGAAAGATCAGTGGTGGCAAAGTACTCACCAAGCACTCCCGGAGCACCCTGAGAAGTTGTCAGACACGATTCCGGAACAGGCACGACTCGGGGCTCCAACCGCTTGCACCCTCCGGCATAGACTACCTTCGTTCCGCTCCCCGCGGCATTGCGGATGCCATCGAGGATGCTGACTTTCCTGATTCCCGGTCCGCTGTATCCACCGAGACGCGCCTCACCGGCGTCTTCGCCAATGACAGCGATCGTACGCAGGGAGGACTTCAATGGGAGAACGTCGCGGTCGTTTTTCAGAAGGACAATCGATCGAACAGCCGCCTCGCGGGCCAGAGCACGATGTTCCGGCGCCCCGTTCCAGCGGTCAGCTTCATCCGGATTGACATACGGATGCTCGAACAAGCCGAGACGGAACTTCGCCCGTAGAACTCGCGCCACCGCCGAATCGATGGCCCGCTGATCCACAGTTCCGTCGGTAAACGCCTTGAGGAGCGGCAGATGATGGTCGTAGTCCGTCTGGAAGATGACATCCAGTCCCGCCTCGATTGCCCTCTTCGCTGACTCCTCCCTGGTCTGAACAACGTGATGCAGGTCGAGTGTCCCGCCGACGGCCGAGGCATCGGAGATGACGAACCCGTCGAACTTCCACCGCTCCTTCAGAACCGTGCGAAGAAGCCAGGCATTGTCGGAACACGGAATGCCGTTGAGGGAATTGTAGGACGTCATCACCGACATTGCCCCGCCGCGGCTGATCACGGCCCTGTACGGAGGAAAATGAATCTCCTCGAGGTATCGTTCGTCGAGATCGATGGGATAGCTGTCGCGTCCGCCATCTCCCACATTCGCAATCATGTGTTTCGGGGTGGCAATGACGCCGAGGTTCTGAAACCCCGCAACGAACGCGGCGCCGATTTCTGCGGAGAGATACGGATCCTCGCCGTACGTTTCCTCCACCCGCCCCCACCGCTGATCCGTCGCCAGATTGATCACAGGAGAAAGGGCGTCACGGACGCCACGGCTTTTTGCCTCGCGGGCAATGGCAGTCGCCACACGTCCGACCAGCGCTGTGTCCCACGTGGCCGCGAGTGCGATCGATTGGGGAAAAGACGTGGCGCCTGGCCTGACAAGTCCGTGAAGGCACTCTTCAAATGGAATGATCGGTATTCCGAGGCGAGTCTCCTCTACAAAGAACCGCTGGGCCGCATTCGTCTTGATGGCATTGGCCCGTGCCAGCCCCGAGTCGGCACAGGCCATCATCTGATCGGTCATCTGCTCTTCCCCGGCCTGGCCGCGCATGCTCAGACCGAAGATGCCGTGCGCGTACCGTGCTTTCCCGTCAGACAGGTCTCCGGGTATCATGAACAACTGCCAGAACTTCTCCTCAACAGTCATGCGCGAGAGAAGATCGCGGACCCTCTGATCGACAGGGAGATCGGGGCGCTTATACGGCAGGAGGGTATCCGCGGGGGCTGCGGCGAATGAGGAAAGAGGGAGAAATGCCAGGGAAGTGAGAATCACACGGCATCTCACGGACACAATGTTCATTTGTCGCTTCCTGTCCTCTATTTTCCCCGGATGTCCAGGGCCGGGTAGCGCAACTCCCCCAGCACCGGATGATCGAGAGTCTTCAACCATCTCTGCGTGTCGCCGAGAACGTCCGAAACGAGGACCTCGTTGTTCCCCTTCCTGAGCCACGGCCCGGGGACATAGATGGTCTG
>PMND01000134.1:3223-6859 GCA_003161955.1 Ignavibacteriota bacterium
AACGGACCATAGTTGATGCGCCCGAGGTTCTCCACCAGAATATCCAGTGTATCGCCCCCGACCGGAATCCCGAGATCAACGGATTCCTTGCCAAGTCGCCGGTCGAGGATACCCATCCGCTTTCCATTGACAAACACCTGAGCGAAGTCGCGCACATGATCGATTGTCAGGGTTCCTGTTTGAGGACCCGCAAGAACTGTTCTGTACAGTACAAACCCGTATCCCTGTCCGAGCTCTTCGAATGTCATTGGCCGATCACCGGTGACGGGGGGAGGAAGATTGTCGAAGAATGAGCCACACTCCCTTAGAGCGATGGGCGGGATCGAGCGTGCGACCTTCCGCGGTGGAACAGGGGGGAGTGTGTCACCCGCAGGCACATGACGCGCGATGACTTCCCGGAACGCCGTAAACTTCGGAGTCGGGTTCCCTGCCTCGTCGATTGGGGCATCGTAATCGTAACTGCTGATCTCCGGAGTGTACGGGTGCGTGGCATCCCCATTGGCGCCGTTCATGAAATCGCGTGTCGTCCCTCCATGCGCCATATACATGTTGATGGAGAGTCCAGCTTCCAGTACCGCATCGAGCTTCGGTGTGTACCGCGCGGCCGGAACAACATGGTGGGCTTCGCCCCAGGAATCGAACCAGGCCGGATACCACTCCGCAATAAAACAGGGACCTTTCCCGTCATGATAGGCGCGAACCAGCCGCTTCACCTCCGCCACATCATCCGACCCGTTGACGGCGGGNNCCGTGCGTAATCTGCAGCGGGGCCACCTGACGCCCGAGCTCGGCAAAGTAGTGGCGCACAAGATCGAGATAGTGTGGATCCTTCCCCCGCACCCGCACTCCCGCTTCATTCTGCAGCCACCACGGATAGCCGCCGAACTCCCATTCCGCGCAGGCGTATGGACTCGGCCGGAGAAGGACCCAGAGACCCTCTTCTGCGGCTGTTCTGACAAACGCGGCTAGATCTGCATTCCCCTCGAAATGGAACTTTCCCTTCAACGGCTCGTGATAGTTCCAGAAAACATACGTGGCAATCGTGTTCAATCCCATTGCCCGCGCCATCTTCAACCTGTCCCGCCAGTACTCGCGGGGTATGCGCGCAAAGTGCATTTCACCACTGATGATCGCGAAGGGACGACCATCGAGCATAAAGGCGGAATCGCCCAGCGCAAATGTATGGCGCGGCGTCTGCGCACGGACATCGCCCGCACAAACGAGCGAGAAGAACACGAGGGCGAGGACCGTCAGACGGCGACGCCCGGTCATGAAAACGTGCATGTGAGAATCCCTGTATGGTTTCACGTCGGTTACTCCACTGCGATTTCATTCACCAACAGCCACGCCTTCCCTCCGGCGTTCCGGTGCCAGGGAGGGCACACGCACGGATTTCGTGCCGTAAACCGGATGTACCGCGCACGCGCCGGGCCGCCGGAGGTTCAGAACGTCGCTTTTCCCGGCATGCGAAACACGCCAAGCGCCGAAATCTCGAAGGGGCCCCTCGACTGCTCGATCACAAAACGCACCTTCCGCGTGGTCACGAGGGGAAAACGCAACAATCGCTTTTCTCCGATGGTTCCCCCGCGGGCGATCTCCGCCCATGCACGCCCATCCCATTGTTCCACCCGGAATCGTTCGACATGTTGCCCGAGGCGTATCTCCTCCTGGAGCATGGCACAATCGAACGCGCGCGGAGTCCGCCACGAGCAGACCGCGAAGGCGGAATCCCCGCCGTTCTCCGGCTCCCAGAATGATTCACCGTCACCGGCTATCGCGTACCGTACCGGATGTCTGTTCGACGGGTGACTTTCTCTCACCTGAGCCTGCTCGAGGAGATTTGTGCGGAAGATATGATCGAGGATCGTCCTCATCCCCCGGAGACTCTTCACGTCGTTCTCGTGAATTCTCCCCCGCTGATCCGGCGGAACATTCAGGAGGAGGACGCTGTTCCGTCCGACGGAGGAGAAATACAGGTCGACAAGTTCCGCGGGGGGCTTCACACGGTCATCCTGATCGGCCCGGTAGAACCATCCCGGGCGGATGGACACGTCCGCTTCGGAGGGATACCATCGGAGGGCGCGCGCCCCGAGGATCTTCACGCGGCTTCCCAGATCTTCCTGCATGAGATTCCCGGGCGTATAGGCGGCGTCGAGCGCGGTGCGCTGCGAACGGGCTCCAATGGAATCAAGCCCGCCGCCATTCTCCGGGATGACGCTCCACTCCGACAACCTCCCTTCACCCGACTCCGTGCCGACCCACCGCACATCCGGTCCCATCACCGCAATCACGGCATCGGGCTGGAGTTCCCGTATCAGGGCATAATACGATTGCCAGTCATACTCCTGTCGCTTGCCATTGGGTCCCTCACCGCACGCCCCGTCGAACCACACTTCGGCGATATCTCCGTATCCTGTGAGCAATTCACGGAGCTGGTTCCGGAAGAATTCGTTGTAGCGGGGGGAATCACCGTACGAAGACTCATGCCGATCCCACGGAGAGAGATAGATCCCGAAGCGCATCCCCAACGAGCGGCAGGCAGACGCCACTTCCGCCACGACATCTCCCTCCCCCCCCCGCCACGGACTCGAACGGACCGAATGGATGGTGTATTTCGAGGGCCACAGACAGAACCCGTCGTGGTGTTTGGCGGTCAGGATCACCGATTTCATGCCGGCGTCTTTCAGCACCTTCACCCATTGCCCCGCATCCAGACCCGTCGGGTTGAACAGGGCGGGGTCGGCCGATCCGGATCCCCATTCCTGGACGGTAAACGTATTCATTCCAAAATGAACAAATGCGGTCAGTTCCTGTCGTTGCCAGGCGAGCTGGCGGGGAGCAGGCACGATGGAGGCCGCTTTCCGGACGATGTCGGCTTCGCTGTCCGTCCGGTCGATAATCACATACTCCGGTGTGAGACCGTGCTCTGCCTGAGCCCGGGATGGCTGAGAAGAGAGCAGACCGGCAGCGCCGAGGCATGCCGCCCGTACGATCACCCGACACCTCATACGCCGAGGAGCGTTCATCATTTCACTCTGGTTTCGTCGCCGAATATCGATGCCGGCCCGCCGGCACCTTTGTGCCACGCCGGACAGAGGAGCTCAACACGAGTCAGATATGCGTTGGGTCACCTCATTGCGCCGGTGTGAACCGGAAGGTCCAGGCATGGTTACACGGCGGATGCCGGCGGACCTCCCCGGGGATGGTGATGACACACCCCTTCCCACGAGCCTCCCATGCGAGAGAAGCGGAAGTTCCGAGCAGGACGACCTTGCTTCCCGGGGCGGGGGCGAACGACGGAAGTCTCACGACAGCGGGAGGTCCATCACCCTCCTTCCCGGCAAGGCAGATGGCGCAGACTGACTTATCGCGAAGCTCGGTATAACGTACCTCGCCTTCCTTATATGGAGCTATCGGACGTGTGGAATAAATGGCGCTCCCGTTCACGTCCATCCACGCTCCGATCTCATTCATCCTCGCAAGCGCGGCGGGCGGGAGCGTCCCGTCAGGACCCGGCCCTACGTTGAGCAGGAAGTTCCCGCCTTTGGCCACAATGTCCACGAGAAGGTGGATCAGTTTCCACGCAGGTTTGTAGACGTCACCCGGAACATAAGACCACGAGTTCCCCATGGTCAT
>PMND01000028.1 GCA_003161955.1 Ignavibacteriota bacterium
CTCATCGCGTTCACTGCGTGGCAGCTCTGGCAGTCCGTCCCGAGTCCCGCCTGGCGGTGGTTCGGGGACTGGGCTCCGTCATAATCGGACGCGTGACACCCGAAGCAGTCCGTCCGCAGTCCCACGTACTCGTTCTTCTGCTGGCTCGGGTGGCACTGCTGGCACGGAACCGTCGCGTGCGCTCCCACGAGCGAAAAACGGGTCGAGGCATGCCTCTGTACCATGTCCGGCACCAGCCATGACTGCGGCGCGTGGCAACGGTCGCATGTCGCTCCAAGCTCGCCCCGGTGCACGTCGTCGTGACAGTCCGCGCAGCGCGCCGAAGACTTCTTAAACCTGAACGTCAGGCTCGTGTGGCAATCCATGCATCCTGCCTGCGCGTGCTCTCCTTTCAGGGCAAAACCGGTCTTCCGGTGATCGAACCTCGCCGGCTCGGGCATCACCTTCCACGAGTCAGCGCTGTGGCACTCTTCGCACGCAAACGCGATCTTCCCGTGGGGTGAATCCTGTGCCGGAACCGCACCGGCAGCCACCATGAGAAGACCGGCGCAGAGAAGCGCCGTGCGGACGGGACGGAACAACCGGTTCATCATGCTATCCTCCCTCCCGCCATTAAAGTCTCCTGGTGCCGGCGGGCGGCGTCTCGATCTGCGGATGACAATCGACGCAACGGACGGGTGTGCCCGCATACTGTCGAATCTTCTCCGTCCCGGACTGTACCACCGGCTTGTGACAATCCACGCAGGGGACTTTCTGGTGCTTTCCCGTCAGCGGGAACTTTGTTTCGTCGTGATTGAATGCAAGACTGTTCCACCCCCCCGGGCTATGGCATGATTCGCACCCCGAGTAGCGCTTCTGTGCAAACTGGCCCCCGTGAGGATCTTTATGGCAGGTTTCGCACCGCGGTCCCGATTTCCAGGCGAATTGCCGCGTGCTCCTCGCCCTGACCGCGTCGGCGGGGTGACACCGGGCACACGGGACCGCCTCGTGTCCGCCGCTCAACGGAAATTTCGATGTGTTGTGGTCCCCGGAGGAATAGGCGGCGGGGAGGAACCCTTCGACGCTGTGGCACGACTCGCACGCGCCCCCGTCCTTCCGTCCCCTCAACTGGCCGCCGTGGGCGTCCTCGTGGCAATCCATGCACGCGCTGAATTTTTTCACGCGGCAATCCGGAGGAACCCTTTTCCCCTGGGCGTTCACGGTGACGGCGCCGTGGCACTTCCCGCATTCTACCTTCTCATGCTTCCCTTTCAGCGGGTATCGCGCCGTCGCGTGGACGAACCTGTTCTGCGTCCACCCCTCCTCGCTGTGGCACGATTCGCACGAGCCCTTCTCCTTCATCTGCGCAAACTCACCCCGGTGCGGGTCGGCATGGCAGTCCGTGCATCGCTGAAAGTTCTTTACCGCAAAATTCTGCTGCATCTTCCCGTCCGCCCCCCGGACCGGCAGGTGGCACTGCTCGCAGCGAACCCCCGCATGGCGTCCCCTGAGGGGAAACTTTGTCTCCGCGTGATCGAAGTTCTTCGTCGCCCCGGCCTGCCAGCCGGCCGTCGCATGGCAGCTCTCGCACGGCTTCTGGAACCTCCCCCTGTGGGGGTCCGTGTGGCACGATGAGCACCGGTCAAACTCGATCCCGGTATACTTCACCGTCCTCACGTCGTTCGCCATCGGCCTGTGGCACCTGCCGCAATCCACCTGCACGTGTCTCCCCGTCAGCCTGTATTTTGCCCTGTCGTGGACGAACTTTGAGGCGGGCTTCCAACCTTCCGCGGTGTGGCAGTTCTGGCACTGCTGCGCAAGCTGCCCCTTGTGCTGGTCGGCGTGGCATCCGCTGCAATCGGTCCCGAGGCCCAGGTACGTGTGCGCGTCAAGGAGACTCTTATTCGCCCGAACGTCTTTCGCCGTGATATGGCTCTGCGTGTGGCACCGGACGCATTCGAGCGGTCTGTGCTTCCCCTCCAGAACGTACCCGGTCTCATCGTGGTTGAAGTTCTTCTGGTCGAATCGGACAAGCGTGAAGCCCCGGCCGTGATGCTCGTTGTGGCACCCGGCGCATGGCTTTCCGGTCAGCTTCCCGTGGAACCCCCTCCCCGCCGTCACGCGCGCACGGAGCTCCGTATGGCACGCAAGGCAATTGTCGTTCGAAACTTCCTTCCCGAGAGCGTGGCATTTCGTGCAGTTCCCCATCCCTTCCAGGGAGGCGTGGGGAGCGGACAGATCACCGGGCGAGATCTGCGCCGTCGCCGGCGGGCCCCATGTCAGGAAGAGAGCGGCAGGCACGACTGCGTGCGTAATGGCACGCCTCAGAATATCCATGTGTAGCCGAACGCGATCGCCACCCCGACGTGAATGCTCAGGATGACGAACATGACGATGGAAAACGGCAGATGCACGACGTGCCAGTAATGAAATATCTTCTTGAACTGCTGGAGGAACGCGATGCGACGCGTCAGCATGATACGCCGCGAGGCCATCACCCGTATGCGCGAGAGGAGCTGGGCCTGGAGGCCGCGCCGTTCGAGGTCCGCAAAGAGAGTGTGAAGCCGGGAGCGGCGCATGAGGTCATTGACGATGAAAAAGCTGATGACTTCCATGAGCCCCATCTCCGCCACAGGTTTGGCGGGGAGGGCCGCACTGTCGATACGCTTGAGCAGGTCCTCGTCGAATCCGAATTGTCTCCGGAGAGTCTCCGCGAGCTTCTCGTTTTCAGCCACGAGATCCTGCGATGAGAGCTCGTTCCCGTGAATCCCCTTGGGGATCTGGACATAGAAGTACCTGCCGATCACGCCGCTCAGGACGACTGCCGCCATGCTCCAGAAACTCACGGCCACCAATCCGCCGATTTTGAACGTCGTATGATACACGACAAGTATGGGACCGAGCAGGCAGAGGAATATGTGAAATTCAAGCCAGTTCTTGATCCGGCCGAGGTTGGCCATGGCGCGCCATCGCTTCCGTGAGGAATACATGATCACGCCGACGGTGATCATCAGCGAGCCGACGATTCCGTATCCCTGGCCGAGAAGTCCGGTTGGTTTTAACGAGGTATACTGGGGGTGAAAAGGGCGGTCTTCAAGAGGCGTGCTGTAGTACCCGGCCCCGTGTATGCCGAGAACGATCGTACTGAGGAGGCCCGCCGCGATGAGGAAAAAGACGTAAACCTTGTGTACATCCCTGGCCATCTTTCCCCCTTCGACTGGCAGAAGAATTCAATGAACGATGACCCGACTCTTCAGGGATCGTCTGGCATAATCATACACAATATTGACGAAAATGTCAATTTGGTAGATGAATTTTTGCGAATATTGCGTCGCGTCCCTCATTTGGGAGTGACGCTCGCCGTGTCGTGGAGCGCAGAAAGGAGATCTCTGGTGGAAAACGGACTCGGGAGGAGAACCGCTGCACCTTCGATGGTCTCCCCCTCTTTTCCCCCGGTGACGATCACTTTAAGAGACGGATTTGCGCTCTGAAGTATCCGTGGTATTGCCGCTCCGTCCATGAAGGGGATGTCCATGTCGATCACAGCCGCAGCAATCCCGGCCCCGGGGCGGCGGCAAAGCGCAACAGCCTCCGCACCGTCTGACACCGACACCGCATCGTACCCGTGAGCGACCAGGATTTTCTTGACAATGTCTCTCAGCGAAGCCTGCGGTTGAGCGACGACAACCCGCCGTCCCCTTCCAAGATACAGGTCCGGGTCCGCGCCTTCCCCTGAAATATCCCCCGCCGGGAGATAGACTTTGACATTGGTCCCCTGACCCGGCACGCTGAATATGTTGATGAACCCGCGATGATTCCGCGCTATCGCGGCTGCAGTCGAGAGACCGAGGCCGGTGGTCCGCCCGGAGGGCTTTGTCGTGAAGAACGGCTCGAAGACCTTTCCGACGACCTCCGGGGGGATCCCCCCGCCGGTGTCACTGACTGTCATGACCACGAATTTCCCCGGGAGAGCGTGGGGGATGTTGGCCACTGACCGGGCCTCTATCAGGAGATTCTCCGCCGCGATCCGGAGAACTCCCCCATCAGGCATTGCTTCCCGTGCGTTCGTACAGATGTTCTGCAGAATCTGCTGTATCTGGATTGCCGTCCCGGGGATGGCCCAGAGACCCTGTTCAAATGCCGTCTCCAGAGGGATCGAATCAGGAAGCCCGGTCTTAAGGATTCTGACGGTCTCGGCGAGAATCTCCGCGGGATCGAGAAGTCCCTTCCCGCTCCCTGCATTGTCGGCAAGAGCGAGCACCTGGTTCGCCGTCTCCATCCCGCGCCGGGCGTTCGTCGCCACGATCGCCACCGCCTGACGGGAATGATCGTCGTCGGCCTTGGAGGCAATGGCGGGAACCGCGAGCAGGACAGGCGTCAGAATCCCTTCGAGATCCGCCGCGAGAGCCGAAGCAAGGCTCGCGATCCCCTCCATGTGACGCGCACGGAGTTCATACACTTCAAGCTCCCTTTTCCCCGTGATGTCGGTGCATATGACGAGGACCGACTTGGCATGTCCTTCCGCGTCACGGATCAGGGTCCAGCTGCTGTCCACGAGGACGATGACTCCGTCTTTTCGCTCCTGTCGCAGCTCACCCGCCCAGTACCCCTCCACCAGCGTCGTGTGCGCCGCGCCCCCGAGCTTTCGTACCTGCTCCGTATGGAGAACCTCCGCCGAGAGCTTCCCACGGACTTCTTCGGCGCTCCAGCCGTACAGAGAAGCGGCAGCGTGGTTCCAGAAGAGTATGCGGTCTTCGGGATCGCAGACGAAGACGGCATCCTGGACCTGCTCGAGGAGTCCCGCATCGGCACCCGGGGAGACCTCCTGCCGGGGGCCGGGTCCCCCCGGGGTGACAAGCGCCAGCGTGCCGACGACCTCACCGCGGACGTTCCGGTGGGGCGCCGCGTCTATCTGCGCACCGAACAGGGTCCCGTCCTTCCGCTTCAGGGTGGCGTCATAGCGTTCGGTCACTCCCTGCCGGCGGCGCTCGTTCCGTTCGTACAGGAGGCGCCGGTCCTCCTCGGGTATCAGAAGCGTCGACGCCAGCCTGCCGAGCATTTCCCCGTCGGCGTAGCCGCTCAGCTCTGACATCGGGTGGTTCACGAACGTAATGACATCCTCCATATCGGTCACGATGACGCCGGCAGTCATCTCCTCGAGCAGGGCATGAAAATGCGCTTCGCTCCCGGCAATGACGCGCAGCGCAAGCCGGTGCTCGAGCTCCGACGCGGCGCGGGCCGCCGTGACCGTAAGTACCGATCTCGCAACGTCGGGATTCGTGAGGGGACTATCATGCATGATGAACAGGTGTCCGATCACCCCCCCGCCCGAGTCGATGAGGGGGGTTCCCATGTAGGAACAGGCGTCCATCGCCGCAAGCGCCGCTTCATCGGGAAAAAGGTGCTGGACATCCGTGGCAAAATAGATCGTCTTAGCCTCCCTGATCACCCTTTCACATGTGGTGCGCGCGACGTCATATTCGAAAACGGGGGCCGGTCCGCCTGACGCCCAGTAGGCGAGCGCCCTCACCCGTTCCCGTCTCCTGTCGGTACATTCCGACACAAGTGCGTACTTGACTCCCAGCACCTCGGCCAGAGCGCGGACAAGGCCGGGAAAGAACTCATCCCCGCGGCTGCGTGCGATCTCCTCCTGCACCTGGCGCATGAATTCGCCGGCCATCCTCCTCTGGCTGATATCGCGGGAGATGATGACGACTCTGTCCGGGTTTCCCGCTGCATCCCTGATGACGCTCCCCTGCGATTCGATATAGCGGATGGTGCCGTTCCGGTCAACAAGCCTGTATTCCAGCCGCTGACCCACTCCCGTCGTCACGGTTTCACGAAACACGATTCTGACCGCTTCCCGGTCGTCCGGATGAATGTCCACGAACGAGCTCGTCCCTTCCAGTGTGTCGGGCTCGTCGAGAAGATCCTCGTACGCAGGGTTGTTGTAGATGCGCCTTCCTTCGAGATCGAGGACGGCGATCAGGTCGCTTGTGCTCTCTACTGTCCGCCTGAAGATATCTTCACCTTCGGGGGACGGTCCGGAAGCCGGAGGACCGGAATCCTCAAGGGGGGGGGCGTCCGGATCCTGAGGAGGGGGCGAAGCAGGGGGGGTCTCGAGCATGGATTGGACCGCCGCTCCGAGGCGCGAGATATTCTTCTTGGGCACATAGTCCGCGGCGCCCGCTTTCAGCGATTCCACCGCCACATCCTCGGAACCCGACCCCGAGACGATAAGCCACTGGACGCCGGGGTTTTCGGCCCTGTGCTGACGTACGAGGGCGATGACGTCACACCGGGGGGTCGAGGTGTCGGCAATGACGATATCAGGCCTGAATTCGGCCATGATCCCGTCAAACATATCTCTGGTGCCAACGCGGCGCGTGTTCAGGGGAATGCCCGGCTTCCGGATCTGCATGCTGATGATTTCCGCGTCCGTCGGGTCGGGCTCGAGAATGAGGATTCTTTTCTCTTCAGACATTTGAGAACCCCGTAGACAGATATGACGAGTGCATCAGCGCCCCTCCTTCCCTTCGAGCACGCCGCCGCCGCGCCTGTCCGACCGCAGGAGCGCGAAGGCAAACAGAAGCCCGAAGAGCCCCAGCGAGGAGAACATCACCATGCTGGCGGTATAATTCTCCGTGGTGTCGCGCAGAAACCCGTTCAGCAGGGGGAAAACCGCAAGTCCGACGTTCTGGATCATCGTTGTCAACCCGAAGGCGGTCCCCACCCTGTTCTTTTCCACGAGGAGGGGAATTGAAGGCCACATTGCCGCAGGAACAAGGACGAACGACGCGCCGAGCATGATCATGGGGAATGCCGGGGGCACCATTGTAAATCCCATGATCAGAAACGCGGGGACCATCAGGACGGAGCCGACCACCATCATCGAGGCCCGGCGGCCGACTCTGTCCACCATCTGGCCGAACACGGGGGCGAATATCATCGAGGCGAATATGATGATCGTCGTGGTCCCGCCTGCGGTCGTGAACATGTGGATGATGTTGTAGAACACCTGGGAAAAGAACCCGCCTTCGGAACCGGCGGTCATCGGCAGTCCCCATTTCGTGTTGAAGAAATCGGTCGAGAGGGCCGTGAAGGGGAAGATCGCGGAGTAGAACGTCACGCACAGCAGCGTCACGTACCAGTACGATGATGTGAATTTCTTGATGTCCCCCAGGACGATCTTGTCCCCCCCCCCTTCCTCTTTCAGCGCGAGGACCTTCTCGCCGCGGCTGTCCAGAACATTATAAATGAAGTTCGACAGGAGGGATGCGACGCAGAAAAGGACCGCCGCCCACAGGGCGTACCTGTAGTCCCTGAAATAGTCGGCGATCAGCGCCTCGGTGTTGAAACTGAAGAGCGTCCCCAGGCGGCTGAGCGTGAGTCCGATGCCGAATGAGAGTGCGAGCTCCTTCCCCTTGAACCACCTGGCAAAAATTGCGCTTTGCGCCACGACGAGCGACTCCGAACCCCATCCGAACACGAACCGGCCAAGATAGAGTATCCACAGGTTCGGGGCTATCGCGACGATAAGCGCCCCGGCCGTGACGAGTCCGGAGAAGAGGAGGCTCGCGCGGCGCGTGCCGATCCTGTCGATAAGCAGTCCCCCGATGAACACGGAGAGAATCGCGGCGACGCTGTACACGGTATACATCTGGCCGATGGCTTCGCGGCCGATGCCCAGGGCGGTGACAAGCGTCGGCGCGATGGCACCGACGCTGTCATAAGCGAAGTAGCTGCCGAACGTCAGCAGTGCGACGAAGAACAGGACCGCGAACCTGTACGAACGGTGACGGGGGTCCAGACGCCACGCGGAGACATTTCCGCCCGGGACAGGATCAGGCATCTCCTTGCGCCTTTCCGTGGTGAACGTATGACAGGACGTTACTGCGCATTCTTCAGAATCTCCAGAAGGAATTTCCAGTACCTGTCGACGGTGTCGACGTAGATTTTTTCGTCGGGCGAGTGCACGGCGTCGAGTGTCGGGCCGAAGGAAATCATGTCGATTCCGGGGAATTTCTCTCCGATGATGCCGCACTCCAGTCCCGCGTGGATCGCCTTCACCTCGGGGTCCTTCGCGAAGAGCTGCCGGTAAGTCGCCCGGGCGAGCCTGAGAATCTCGGAGTTCATGTTGGGCTTCCAGCCCGGATAGCCGTCCGTCCCCTTCACGGCCGCACCCCCGAGTTCAAAGACCGCCGTGACGGACTGGCAGATCTCATCGATCTCCGACGCCACGGAACTCCGCTGGCTGGTCGCGACGGTCACCGATTTCTTCTCCGTCCTCACGACGGCGACATTCGTGGAAGTCTCGACAAGCCCCGGAATATCGGCGCTCATTTTTGTGACGCCGTGCGGGAGGGCGGCGATGGTACTGCAGAGCTGTTTCTGGAGCTTCTTCGCAAGGACCTTCCCCTTCTTTTTTGTGGGCGCGAGCGTGATCGTGAGATCGGGTTCGACGGATCCCAGCTCCGCGCTGATCATGATGTTGCTCTGCGCGACGGCCGCGACTGCTTCCTCCCACTTCCGTTTGGGAAGGAACAGCAGGGCTTCCGCCTCGCGGGGGATGGCGTTATGCTTGTTCCCTCCGTCGACGGATGCCAGGCGCGCACTCAGCGGGGTGAGCTGGAGGATGACGCGGTTGATGATTTTTACGGCGTTTCCGCGCCCCTTGTCGATCTCGAGCCCCGAGTGCCCTCCCTTGAGGCCTGTAACTTTCAGTACCGCGCCTGCCGTCCCGGCCGGCGCCGGTTCGTATGTGGCTTTCCATGTCCCGAGGGTGTCGCGGCCGCCCGAGCACCCCACGTAGATGTGCCCTTCCTCCTCGGAATCGAGATTCATCAGCGTCCGGCTTTCCAGCATCCCGGGTGCCAGGTTGCTTGCGCCCGTCAGGCCGGTCTCTTCATCGACGGTGAACAGGAATTCCAACGGACCGTGGACGAGCGAGCGGTCCTCCATGATCGCGAGGTTCGTCGCCACTGCGATGCCGTTGTCCGCGCCGAGCGTGGTCCCGTTGGCCATCAGCACGTTCCCCTTCCGCACCAGCTCGATCGGGTCCTTTGCGAAATTGTGCACCTTGTCCTTGTTCTTCTCGCCCACCATGTCGAGGTGCCCCTGGAGCGCGATGCTCTTCACCCACTCCTTCCCCGCGCTCGCGGGTTTCTGGACGACGACGTTGCCGAACCTGTCCGTCCTGGCCTTCAGTCCGAGCCGCCCGGCCGTCTCCATCACGTACTTCGAAATCGCCGTTTCGTTTTTAGAACAGCGGGGGATTCGTGCGATCTCTGCGAAATACTTCCACACGATAACGGGTTGCAGCCCTTCAATCGCTTGCGACATGGTTCTATGCTCCTTTCGGTATGTAGTGCCGGAGCCGGAGACGACGGGCCGGCGTGGGGAAACTCACATGATCGCCGTCGGCGGCGCGGGTTCATCTGCCCTCCCGGCCTTCGAGAGCGGCACATAGATCAGGTACAGGGCGAGTATGACGAACACGGGAATCGCCAGCCACGGGGCGATCGTTTCAAAACCCGGGACGATCCAGAATTTT
>PMND01000048.1 GCA_003161955.1 Ignavibacteriota bacterium
CTGTCCCCGAGGCCGATCTCCGACAGCATTTCACAGAGCGTCAGATACATGCCGTGCGTCAGCCCGTCACAGATCTCACTCTCCCGTGAGTAGTTCACCGCGATATTCGCCGGCGCGAGGCTCCGGAGCGTATCCTGAAGAGGTTTCCTGATTCCTTCGACATATCCGATCACCTCCGACCAGGCGCCGATGTCCTCGACTCCTTTCCTGTCGTACTCTCCGACGATTGCGCCGGTCCTGCCGCTTTTCGTAATGATCAGCGCGCTGTGCCACGTGAGATCACCGTCGACGAGGAATGGAAGCATCGGGTCACCGTTGATCGCGGTCTCGCGGGTGAATGTGAGCCAGCAGTCGGTGTTGAACTCGTTGAGGATGCCGACGGCCTGGGCAATTTTTTCCCTGATGAGCGAGGACATGGTCAGAGAGAGCTGTGTTCGGTGCGGGCGATGATCTCGTCCTGGAGGGACCGGCCGAGGTCGCAGAAATAGTCGCTGTAGCCTGCCACGCGGACGATGAGATCCCGGTGCTCTTCAGGGTGCTCCTGTGCCTCACGCAGAGTCGCGGCGTCCACGACATTGAACTGAATGTGGTGTCCTCCCATCCGGAAATACGACCGGATGAGCGCCACGAGTGTGTCAACCCCCATCTTCCCCTCCAGGATCTTCGGAGAAAACTTCTGGTTGAGGAGCGTCCCCCCTGTCCGGACGTGGTCCATTTTCGCCGCCGACATGAGCACGGCCGTGGGGCCGTGGCGGTCAGCCCCCTGCACGGGCGAAATCCCCTCCGACACGGGGGTCCACGCCTTCCTCCCGTCGGGCGTGGCGCCGGTCACCGCCCCGAAATAGATATGACATGTCGTGGGGAGGAGATTGATCCGGTACGCTCCCCCCCGCGTGTTGGGGCGGCCATCGATGGCCCCGAAGTAGATCTCGAACACGGAGCGCATGATGCCGTCCGCCTCATCGTCGTCATTACCGTAGCGGGGGGTCTTGTTAAGGAGAAGCAGCCGGGTCTTTTCGAAATCCTGAAAGTCGGCCGCGAGCATGCGGAGCATGTCGGCCATCCGCATGGCCTCCCCCCCGAACACGTGGTGCCGGATTGCCGAGAGGCTGTCGGTCACCGTCCCGATCCCCACCCCCTGAATGTAGCTCGTATTGTACCGGGCCCCGCCGGCATTGTAATCCATCCCCTTCGCGATGCAATCATCGATCAGAAGGGAGAGGAACGGGACGGGCAGATGTTCGGCGTACAGCCGCTCGATCACGTTGCTGCCCCGGATCTTCACATCCACGAAGTGATTCACCTGCGTGCCGAACGCATCCATGAATTCATCGAACGATCGGAACTCCCCCGGATCGCCGGTCACCGGTCCCAGCTGCTTTCCGGTCCGGGGATCGCGACCGGCGTTCAGGGTCAGCTCGACGATCTTCGGGAGATTGAAATAACCCGTGAGGATGTACGCTTCCCTCCCGAATGCCCCCGTCTCGACGCAGCCGCTCGTCCCCCCCTCGCGCGCATCCCCGACCGTCTTTCCCTGTCTGACCATCTCTGCGACGACGGCATCGGCATTGAAGACGGAGGGCTGCCCCCACCCCTTCCGGATGACTTCTGCGGCCGCCCGGACGAACGAGTCGGGGTTTT
The DNA here is from genome assembly GCA_003161955.1 of Ignavibacteriota bacterium. Lineage (GTDB taxonomy): Bacteria > Bacteroidota > Ignavibacteria > UBA10030 > UBA6906 > Fen-1273. The sequence continues at coordinate 1,642 of PMND01000048.1, forward strand.
TCCTGCTGAGCTGTATGTTCGAGCTGGGCTGTACGAGGCGCATCTCGTCGATCACTTCCAGGACGAGGTACGTCACCTCGTTGACCCCGTCTTCCCCGTCCGCGGTGAGGCCGCCGCTGTTGATATTTGCAAAGTCGGTGTACGTGGAGCTTTCCTCGGCTGTGACGCCGACCTTGGGGGGGGCCGGCTGATTGTTGAACTTCACCCAGAAACACTCGAGAAGTTCTTTTGCCCCATCGCGCGTCAGCGTCCCCTCGGCGATCCCCCGTTTATAGAACGGGAGGAGGTGCTGGTCGAGACGCCCCGGGTTGAATGCGTCCCACGGATTGAGCTCGGTGATGACACCCAGGTGAACGAACCAGTACGCCTGGAGGGCCTCCCGGAATGATTCCGGCGGCTGGGCGGGAACGCGGCGGCAGACGCGAGAGATCTCCATGAGCTCCGATTTCAGGAGCGGGTCGGGAACGCCGGAGGCGATCTCTTCCGCCTCTTCCGCGTAGCGGCGCGCAAGCGTGATAACCGCATCCGCACAGATCCCCATCGCCGTCAGCTCATTCCGTTTCACTTCTGAATCCGGATCGGCGCTCCGCTCGAGTGTTTCCAGCGCCGATGCGACGTCCGCTTTCAGACCGAGCAGCCCTTTCGCATACAGCTTGCCGCCAAGGACGGTGTGACCGGGGGCGCGTTGTTCCATGAACTCGGTGAATATCCCCGCCGCGTAGGCATCCTTCCACTCTCCGTCCATCGAGCCGAATATCCTCTCGCGCATAGTTTTCCCCTTCCAGAAGGGGATGATGCGCTCACGGTACACCTCTTTCGTCTCTTCGCTCACGTGGAATGAGATCTTCGCACGCGTGTCGAGTATGGCCAGGTCCTCAAGTGTGTGACAGCAGAGCTCGGGATACGTCGATGTGGCCTTGGGGGCCGGCCCCCTCTCCCCGACGATCAGCTCACCGTCGTTGATGACGACCGTTTGCCTTTCCATCAGGCTCCGGAACACGTGCGCTCGACGGAGCGGCGGCGGAAGGGACCCCGCGCTCATTGACGATTCCGTCACGAGGAGCCCCCTTTCATGGGTCACGGCAGGGACCGCCGCAAGACTCTGCGAGCGGAGCATTTTCACGCGTTCGGTCATGATAGTACATTCCGATACTGAGGGCGGGATGAAACCTGAGAAGCCCCCGTGGACACATCCATTGCCGCGTTACCCATTTCCCTTCACCTGTACCTGTCCGGCCTGAGGAGGTGAAGATCGATTGATGGGATCCGGCCTTGCACGATCTCCGCGACGAGTTTTCCTGTGATAGGCGCGAGCGAGATTCCCACCATTGCGTGTCCGGTCGCCGCGATCAGGTTATCAAAGTTCCGGAACCTCCCGACGAACGGGAGACCGTCCGGTGTGCAGGGGCGGAGCCCGGCCCATATCTCCCCCTGCTCAAGCTGCGCGGGATCCACCCCTCCCAGGTAGGCAGGGATGGATTTCAGCAGGGCCCGCACCCGGCGCATATTGACGGAACTATCCAGGCCGGAGAGCTCCATCGTCCCCGAGAACCTGAGCCTGTCCCCCATCGGGGTCACGGCGACGCGTGCCTCCTCAAGGAGCATGGGAATCCGCGGCCGGACAGGTGAGTTCTTCACCGTCACGCTGTATCCTTTTCCGGGCTGCATGGGGATAGTGAGACGGAGGGACCGGATGATCATCGGAGACCAGGAACCCCCGGCCAGCACAAATTCGTCTGCGGCATATGTTCCCCCCGTTGTCGTGACCGCCGTGATGCCCGAGGGGCGTGTCACGAACCCCGTGACGCGCGTCGAGCCGACGAACCGCACCCCCTGCGCGATCAGGTGTTCCCGCAGGCATTCCACGAAAAGGGCGGGTGTCAGGTGGGCATCCCCGGGATAATACACGCCTCCCTCCGCTTTGAAATCGAGACCGGGTTCGAGATCGTGAAGTTGGTTCCTGTCAAGCACTCTTGCCTCGATGCCGATCTTCGCGGCCTGTTCGGCAGATTTGAGCGAGCCTACCCGCCCATGAGCGGTCCGGAACAGCATGAGCAGTCCGTTCTTCCGGAACTCGAACTTCATTCCCCTGACCGAGGCGAGTTCCTCGTACAGCGCAAGGCTGGCGATGCTCATGTCGCGGAGGAGGAGTATCGCCCTCTCCGTGCGTTTTGCGGTCGATGCGAGCGCGAATTGCCAGAGCCAGGTGAGCAGATCGGGATCGAGCCGGGGTTTGACATACAACGGGCTTTCCGGGCGGAGCATCCAGCGGAGCCCCAGCATCACCATCCCCGGAGCGGCCAGAGGGATGAAGTGACTCGGTACGATCAGGCCGGCGTTATGCAGCGATGCCCCTTCTCCGATCACTCCACGTTCGACGATTGTGACATCGCACCCGGTTGCCCTCAGGTAGTGCGCCGTGCACAATCCCACAGCGCCCCCCCCGATGACCAGTATGTGCCGCCTCTCCCCCATACGCTCACACCGCAGTTAAATGACCTGGAAACCCCTGGCAAACGGATCGTCGTCGTCGATGACGATCGTGTTGAACCCCGTGATCTTCGCCCACCCTTCGATGCTCGGGACGATAGCCTTTTTCCCNNTCATCCCCCGTTGTCAGTCTCCCCTTTGCCGCCCATTGCGCCATCCGGGCCGATGTCCCTGTCCCGCAGGGAGAACGGTCGATCGCATTCTCGCCGTAGAAGACGGCGTTTCTTCCGTCCGCCCCTTTTGCACGGGGTGCGCCTGTCCACATGATATGCGTCAGGCCGCGGATGGTGTTGTCCTCCGGATGCACAAACGTGTACGCTTTGTTGACAATGCGGCGAATCATCGGACTGAGCCGGAGTATCTCCGCGACACCGAGCTGGTCGATGCCGGCATAGTATTCCTGAGGGTCGATGATCCCGTAGAAGTTTCCCCCGTAGGCGACGTCCAGTGTGAGCGGGCCGAGGCCGGGGACATCTATCCGTATCCCCTCGCGTTCAAGGAACGAGGGGACGTTCACGATGCGCACCGATTTCACATTTCCCCCTTCCATCACATAGCTGGCTTCGACGATCCCGGCAGGGACTTCAAGGCGGAGGATCCCCGGTATGCGGGGGAAGACGAGCCCGTGCTCGATCATCACCGTGACCGTGCCGATCGTACCGTGCCCGCACATCGGCAGACAGCCGCTCGTCTCGATGAACAGGAGCGCGACATCATTGGCGGCATTCAACGGGGGATAGAGCAGGCTCCCCGACATCATGGCGTGCCCGCGGGGTTCGAACATCAACCCGGTCCGGATCCAGTCGAATCCGGCGAGGAAGTGCTGCCGCCGCTCGCTCATGCTCCCCCCATCGAGTCGGGGCACGCCGCCGGCAACGACACGCACCGGGTTACCGCAGGTGTGTGCATCGATGCAGAAGAAGGTGTGACGGGCCATTTCCTTCCACTCCTCAGACGAGATCGAGCGCTGTTCTGGCAAATTCTTCGAGGTAATCGACAAGTGCGTCCGACGCCGCGCCGGCACCCTGTTCGTCTCCGGCGGCAACCGCGTGCATCATGCCGGAGTGAAGCTCCGCGGCGCGTCGCAGGTCTCCGTTGTGCCGGTAGAGATACCAGAACCGGCGGCAGTGCGCATGCAGGGGAACGGAGGCCTGGAGGGCAAATGCGCTCCGTGACGCAGATTCGACGAGGCGGTCGAATCCGTTGTCCAGGCGCATGAACCCGGCCAGATCGCCCCGTTCCGCCGCAACGGCCATCGCCTTCGCGGTCTTCTCGAGCGCCTTCCGCTGATCCGGCGTCGAGCGCCTGGCGGCCTTCATCGCAACCAGCCGGTCAAGGACGCGGCGTGTTTCGAGCAGTGCCAGGTAATCGACGATGTTGATGTCGCTGACAACGACCCCGCGGCGCGGCAGCGTCGTGACAAGTCGCTGCGCCTGCAGGCGCTGCAGGGCTTCGCGCAGGGGGGTCCGCCCGATCCGGATCTTTCCGCTCAGGTCCGCCTCCGAAAAAACGCCTCCCGGCTGAAGCTCGAGCGTCACGATCATTTCTTCAAGCCGGAGGAACGCCTCGTCGGCAAGGCTCATCCTCCCCCGGGCGGGGCGCGCACGTGGCGGTGATTTTCGCGCCGTTTCTGCGGGCATAGCTTGCTCCTCCTGTTGTGCCTGCTTCCACTACGGGGCGGTGTAGCATGTCTTGACGGAGGTGTAAAACTCCACGGCGTACCTCCCCTGCTCGCGCGTGCCGTAGCTTGACCCCTTCTTCCCTCCGAACGGAACATGATAGTCCACCCCCGCCGTCGGGAGATTTACCATCACCATTCCCGCCTGGGAGTTCTTCCTGAAATGGCTGGCGTGTTTCAATGACGTCGTGCAGATCCCCGCACAGAGCCCGAAGGGGGTATCGTTCGCCACCGCCAGGGCCTCATCGTAGTCCCTGACGCGCAGTATCCCTGCGACGGGCCCGAAGACCTCTTCCGTATTGAGGCGCATCGTATTGGTGGTGTCCGTGAACAGGGCCGGCGAGAGGTAGAACCCCTCTTTGCTTCTCCGCAGAATCTCTCCTCCGAATGTGAGCTTTCCCCCCTCATTCTTTCCGAGCGCGATGTAGCGCAGGTCCTTCTCCAGCTGCGTCGCGTCGACGACGGGCCCGATATCCGTTCCACCTGCCAGCGCGTCGTCCACCTTCAACGACGCGAGCCTTTCGGTCACCGCCCGGACGAACCGGTCATGGATGCCGGCGGTCACGACAATGCGGCTCGAAGCGGTGCACCTCTGACCCGTGGAGAAGAAGCCCCCGTTGACGGCGGCGTTGACCGCCACTTCGATATCCGCGTCATCGAGAACGACGAGCGGGTTCTTCCCCCCCATCTCGAGCTGGACCCGCGAAAGGCGCGAGGCACATTGTGCGGCCACCTGCATCCCCACCTGCGCTGATCCCGTGAAGCTCACCCCCGCAACATCGTGGTTCGCCACAAGTGCTTCGCCGATGACGCTCCCTTTCCCCGTGACAAGGTTGAAGACCCCCCGGGGGAGGCCGGACCGGGAGATGATTTCGGCCATGGCCCACGCGGTGCCGGGAACGAGCTCGGCAGGTTTGAGCACGACGGCGTTCCCGAAGGCGAGTGCAGGAGCGGTCTTCCATGCAGGGATCGCGGCGGGAAAATTCCACGGCGTGATGAGTCCGACAACCCCCAGCGGCTCGCGGATAATGTCGATCTCGATCCCCGGACGCACCGAGGATATGTGTTCCCCCGCCGTCCTGAGGGCTTCTCCGGCAAAAAACTTGAATATCGCTCCCGCCCGGCCGACCTCGCCCACGGCTTCCGGCAAGGTCTTCCCTTCTTCGCGCGCCAGAAGCGTGCCCAGATCTTCCTTCCTCGCGAGAATCTCCGAACCGACAAAGTCGAGCACATCAAAGCGCTGCTGGGGTGTGCTCAATGCCCAGAGCGGTGCGGCTCCCTTTGCCGCTGCGACCGCGGCGGCGATATGCGAAGCGTCGCCCCGGGCGTAGCGGCCCACGACGTCGGCGATATCGGATGGATTCACATCGTCGGCGACGTCCGTCCCGGTCACCCACTCCCCCCCGATAAACAACCCGTGCATGGTCTCAGCGGTCGTCGTCATACTCAGACTCCGGTAAGTGCCGGTCGTGTGGCGAGCGCCCCGTCGATCGTCCGCTCCACGCGCGCGCGCTCTTCTCCCGCGAGCGGCAACCTCGGGGGACGGACCCGCTCGTTCCCGCCATCCGCCTTCGCCTCAGCGAGCTTGATGTTCTGGACGAATTTCGTCGAGACATCGAGGTGCAGAAGCGGCATGAACCAGCGGTAGAGGGACAGTGCTTCTTCAATGCGACGCGCTTTGACGAGCCCGTACAGCGCCACAGTTTCGCGCGGGAAAGCGCACACCAGCCCGGCAACCCACCCTGCGGCGCCGAGGAGGAGGCTCTCCATCGCGATATCGTCGACGCCGGTGAAGAGCGCATACCGGTCGCCGGTGAGGTTCCTGATATCCGAGATCCTCCGGGCGTCACCGGAGGATTCCTTGATCGCCACAAACTTCGGCTCGTCGGCGAGGCGGGCGAACATCGGCGGAGTGATGTCGATCCTGTAGGAGACAGGGTTGTTATAGAGCATCACAGGCCTGTCGGATGCCGCAGCGACTCCGCGCAGGTACTCTTCCGTCTCCCGTTCATCTGAGAGGTATTGCATGGGGGGGAGGAGCATGAACCCCTCCGCCCCGCTCATCATCCCCTTTTTCACGAACTCGCGCCCGGCTGCCGTCGTCGTTTCGGCGACGCAGGCAACGAGGGGGACTTTCCCTCTGCAGGCCGAAGCCGCCATCCGGACCACTTCCTGCTTCTCTGACGGATTCAGAGCGCCGTTTTCTCCAAGAGAACCCAGAACGATGACGCCGTGGACGCCGGACGCAATCTGCCGTCCGATGTGGGCTTCCATCGATGTGAGATCGAGATTCCCCGCGTCATCGAACTTTGTTGTCAGCGCTGTATAGACCCCCGCCCAGTGTGCGGCCACCTGTGGGACCCTTCCGGTGGTGTGTCACTCGTGGAATAGATATATCTCTAATATATTACCAACAGCGGCTCCTGTCAAGGCGAATCTCATTGAATTTGAACGTGAAATACGCGATTATAAGAAGTTTCACTTCCCGGGTTCCTCATGCGACGTTTCTCGGCGGCGATTCTCCTCGCGTTCATTTCTGTGACGATGCTCCGGGCGGAGAATCTGATTGGTGCCTCTGCAGGTGCCGGACCCGCATTTCCCATCCGGGGGATCAAAAGGATGTTCGGGACCGGATACGGGGGGACAGGGTCGATCTATTTTCTCCTGAACGACAACATCAGCGTGGTCCTGCGCGGAGGATATTTCCTCTGGCAGTTCGACGGCGACAGGATCAACGCTTCGGTGAGAGCCAGCGGCGGAACGTCCACCCTTGATGTCAGCGGCCCGTTCCAGGCGATCCCGGCGATGATCGGGGCCAGGTTTATTTTCGACGGGGCGATCCTCAGACCGTATTTCGGATTGTCGGGAGGCGCGTGTTTCCTCCACCGGAGGATTGCGGGAAGCACCTCCGCCCCGGGAGCCCCGTTCCCCTCCGGCGAATTCTCCGCCACGTGGACGGAACCGGCCATGAGCATCGACGCGGGATTGATGTTCACGTTTTCACGCAGTCTGACACTCGATATCATGGGGATGTATACCGCGTTCTCGAATGCGGATGACAGGATGGAGCCCTCACAGTTCTTCGGGGGGAAGATCACGGGAGTCAACACCGCGACATTCGTCGGGGTGCAGGCGGGGCTGAACGTGGGGTTCTGAGGGCACCCCGAAGGGGCGCCCTGCGGCGCCCCTTCGAATGCCGGCGGGTCTACTCGACCGTCTTGTTCCTGTTTGTCAGAAAGAAGATAATTCCCGCCAGGAGAATGACCGCTCCCCACCAGACCCCCGCATGTAGGTCGGCAAGAACGGTTTTCTGAACAGGAGGATTGAACAGATCGTAGATCCCCGAGGCAAGCACGATGACGCCGGTCGCGCTCAGGAAGAGTCCCACAAAATACCAGATTGGTTTCATCGCGTCCTCTCTACCAGAAGTAAATGTTGAGTATGACGAGCACGATCACCGAGAGGATCGCGTAGAATTCCGGCCGCTTTACGAACGGGATACCGTCCCGGGCGGTCTCCTCCGTCAGCCCCTTCACGAGCCCCACCAGCTCCTCTTTCGGCTTCTTCTTTGTAAACAGGCTGATCAGGATCGTCATCGAGAAACAGACGAGCCACGCCCACCAGGCACGCCAGAAGTTCACTGCCATGTCGCTCGCCGTGCTCGAGAGCGTGAGGCGGGCGGGGTCGATCCACTGAAACTTCACACCGAGAAACATCGCGATCGACGTCCCCATTCCCGCGAGCAGACCCCAGAAGGCTCCGGCGGGAGTGATCCAGACGACGAACATGCCGAGCAGCATCGTCGCAAACAGGGGCGCATTCACCCATGAGAATATCGCCTGCATGTAATCCATGATGCTCGGGAACCCCTTCGCCCAGTACGCTGTGACAACGCTCAGGACCACACCTACCACCGTGGAGATCCGGCCGACCCACATGAGGTTGGCATCGCTCGCGTTCTTGTTGATGATCGCCCGGTAGACGTCGTATGTCCACACAGTGTTGAAAGCGCTGATGTTCCCCGCCTGCCCCGCCATGAACCCCGCCAGAAGCGCCGAGACTCCGAGACCGACGAGCCCGTGCGGATAATACCGCATAATGAGAAGAGGGAGCGTGGAGTCGTAGTTGACCTGCCCGCCGTCCTGCAGGAGCGCGAACCCGCTTCCCGGAGTCTTCGCGAGTATGAGCGCGATGAGCCCGGTCAGAACGACGATCACGGGGACCGCCATTTTTGGGAACGATGCAATAATCGGCGTCATCCGGGCCGCCCGGAGATTTTTCGCCGAAAACGCCCGCTGGACCACCAGGAAATCCGTCGTCCAGTAGCCGAAGGAAAGGACGAAGCCGAGTCCCAGGACGATTCCGGCCCATGTGATCGCCATGCCGTTCTGTGAAGCGTCACCCGAGGTCGACCAGAGTGTCCCGAACGATGCCGGGATGTTTCTCAAGACCTGGTCCACCCCCCCGATCTCGACGAGCCCCAGGATCGTGACAAGGAAGAGCCCGAACCATATCAGGAAAAACTGAAGAATCTCCGTGAATATTGCGGACATCAGCCCGCTCAGGGTCACATAGAATGCCACGGTTGCCGCTGAAACCCACATGCTCACATTCCAGTCCCAGCCGAGGAACGTCCGGAGAACGAGCGCCATGGCATACAGGTTGATCCCCGAGACGAGGAGCGTCATGATTCCAAAAGCAATCCCATTCAGCACCCGGGTCCTCTCATCGAACCGGAGCTTCAGGTACCCGGGAACGGAGTGGATCCTGCTGCTGTAGTAGAACGGCATCATGTAGAGTCCCAGGAAGAGCATTGCCGGAATCGCCCCCACCCAGTAGAAGTGGGCGACGTACATCCCGTATTTGAACGTGTTCCCTGTCATCCCGAGCAGCTCCAGCGCTCCCAGGTTGGCCGAAAGGAACGCAATGCCGGCCACCCAGGCACTGTTTTTCCTTCCCGCCATGAAATAGTCCTCCTGGCTCTTTGTGAATCTCTTCAGGTAGTAGCCGAGCCCCAGGATGAACCCGAAGTAGATCGCCAGGATCAGCCAGTCAACGACGTTGAGGTTGAAAGTCGCCATGCGTATTCCTCACGGTTGTGTGTTGTTGTGGTTGTGGTCAGCGCGGACGGCGCCATAACATGGACGCGGGAATCGGCTGCAGCTCGAGTCCCGGTCCTTTGATGTGCAGATCCAGACCGGCCTGCCGCCCGGTCTTGACAACGGTGACATTGAGCCTGTGCGGCCCGCTGCGGAGATGGAACAATCCCCCCGGCACATCCCACCACTCTGCAGTCCTGTTGTCGACGACAGGGGACCCGTCGACGCTGATAGTCGCGGGATCACCCTGAGCGATCGTGAACTGATAGACCCCTTCCTCGCCGATGAGGAGGTAGGAATCCAGCCAGACCGTCAGGGAATCGGGACCGAGCGGGAGGCCGTCGAGCGATATCCGGTATATGACGCCCCGGAGAGTGTCCACGGGGAGACCGCCGGAGGAGTGCGGCCCGGCGATCCTGTAAGAGACCCCATTCGCCCCGGAATCGACGATGCTGTACACGCCCGAGGGGACCGGACTCGTCCCGCCGGCGGGGAGAAATGTCCTCGCCTTTATCGTGGTGCTTGTTCGGATGGAAAGGGGGCCGGCGGGCGGGGGTGAACTGAGGACCGGATCCGTCCCGTCAGTTGTGTAACGGACGACAGACCCCGGAACCTGGCTCAGGATTGAAATCGACGTGTCCCGGTAGAGGACGTATGTCCCTTCGAATCCCGAGGGAGGAGGGATACGCACATTGATTCCGCGTGCAACGAGCCGGTCGTACTGACCCGCCATGCGCAAAGAAAAATCACGGAAGTCTCTTTTCGCGGCGGGGGACCAGACGACCTCGCTCATCGCGCACGCGCGAGGGAACGCCATGTACTCGACCTTTCGCGTGTCAGGCATCTGCTCGGTCCAGACGTTCCCCTGCGCGCCCAGTACGTGCCGGGCCTGATCGCCGGTGAGTCCCGGCGGCACGGGCTCGTAGGCATAGACCCGTTCCAGCGGGAGGTACTCGCCGACCGGTCCGGGCTCACCGGTCAGACCCTGGAAGTAATCGAAATAGCAGTTGGAGGTCGGCGTCATTACCACGTCATGCCCGGATGTCGCGGCGGCAATTCCTCCGTCGATTCCGCGCCACGACATCACTGTCGCGTTCGGCGGAAGCCCCCCTTCGAGTATCTCGTCCCAGCCAATCAGCCGCTTGCCGTGCGCGTTCAGGAACTTTTCGATCCTGCGCACGAAGTAGCTCTGGAGCTCGTGTTCGGTGGCAAGCCCTTCGGCCTTCATGCGGGCCTGGCAGAGCGGGCAGACCTTCCAGCGCGTCTTGGGGCACTCGTCTCCGCCGATGTGTACGAACTCGCCCGGAAAGAGGTCCATCACTTCTGTCAGGACATCCTGGAGGAACGCGAACGTCTTTTCGTTCCCGGCGCAGTAGACGTCGTCGAACACCCGCCACCTTGTCTGGACCTCGAACGGCCCCCCGGTACAGGAGAGCTCCGGATACGAGGCGAGCGCAGCGGTCGAGTGCCCCGGCATCTCGATTTCGGGAACAATCGTCACGAACCTGTTCCGCGCGTAGGCAACAACCTCGCGGATTTCATCCTGCGTATAGAACCCGCCGTGGGGCTGCCCGTCACCCATCGTCTCCTTCCGCCACGAACCGACGGTGGTCAACTTCGGATATTTCTTTATCTCGATCCGCCATCCCTGGTCTTCGGTCAGGTGCCAGTGGAACACGTTGAACTTGTAGCGCGAGATGAGATCGATATACTCTTCCACGAACTTCTTTCCGAAGAAATGCCTTCCGACATCCAGGTGCATCCCCCGCCAGGAGAAGCGCGGGGCATCCTGAATTCTCACGCATGGGACTTCCCACGCGACGCCGTAGACGGGGGCCGCGTGTTCAAATTCCGGCGGGAGGAGCTGGAAAAGGGTCTGGAGCGCATAAAACGCCCCGGCGGCTCCCGCTGCCGTGATGCGTATGCCGGTTTTTGCGACCGACAGCTCATAGCTCTCATCCGCAATTGCGGCCTTGCGCGGGGCGAGCGAGAGCACAATTGCATCCGGAGCTCCCTTGATGGCCGTGCCGGTCCAGGCCGTGTCGAGAGGGAGAGCGTACCCTGTCGACTCACGGAGCCGGGACGCCAGGAACCTCCCTATTTCCTTCAGCGCGGGAGAGCCAGCGTCGACGGCGACGGACGTCCCCGGGTGTATGGGAAAACTCCCGGGGAGGGGCTCCACACTGACGGGAGCAGGAACGAGAGAGAAGGTTTTCCCTTCATTGGCGCCTTCGGCGCCACGGGCGGCTGGAGATGACGCGAAAAGGAGCGGGAGGAGAGCGAGAACAGCCGGTGTCAGGATCTTCGGTGTGCGGGTCATGGGGGCAATATTGAATTCAAGATTGATGAATGAATGTAGTTTTATGAGATGCAGGCCACCGCACTCCTATCCCCCTCCGCCGACGGAGAGGTCCGCCTCCCCCAGTTTCGTGGTGACCCTGAACGTCCCGGGCGCCCCAGGGAGCGGCGGCATGGGACGGGGAGCGGAAGATGCTTTCATCTCGATCGACACTGATTCCGGCCGCAGGGACTGATCGCATATATAATACCCGGTCGCCTTCCCCGTCCAGATTCTGACGGATTCGCCCGCCGCCACGGCGAGGGAGACCGTATGCTGACCCGGGCCGACGCTGAGCGTATACCATGCCCACATCCCCCTCTGGCTCTCGACGCCCGGCTTCACGCTCGCGCCGTCGAGCGTCATTGACACGCCGGGGCGGGAGGCCGACTGCTCTCCTTTTGCGGGCTTCACAAGGACCGCCAGCGTCCCGTTCCTCGACGAGGAATCCACACTGACGGAAATCTCCCACCTGTCCCTGGACTTCCCAGTCTGTGAGCCGCGCACCCGGACCGGAGGAGTGCCCGGCGTGCCGGCAAGCGAGAAGAGACGCGTGTCGACAGTTTTTCCCCCGACCCGCAGGGCCGCAACGCTTCCCGGATTCAGGAGGGTGACCGTTCCACGGTCCCGCGGATAACAGGAGAGCTCGCATCTCTTCCCGCCGGCGATCGATTGTTCAAACACTACTCCCGCGAGGAGGGGAGACGTCGCCTTCTTCAACGGGTAGAGCTCGTAGACGGCAGTTTCGTACCCGTCGAGGGGGAGCGTCAGCGTTTCGCCCGCGTGTGCCAGGTGAGAGGATATCCAGCGGGAAGGGTAGACCCGTTCGAGCACGAGCGAATCTGCGTCCTGATTCAGTCCCTCTGAGGGGGAGAGATACACGGCAAGCCGGGATGCTTCGATTGATGGATTCCGCGCCGCGATCACCCCCTCATCACCTCTAAAATGGACATAGCCGTACGTCTCCCTGGCTTTCGGATCTCCCCCGACCATCGTCGTCGTCGAGAGAACGGGGAAGCGGTCCTTTGCCCACTCCATGGACTGCGCCATCGCGTCCCACTCCCCGTCCGACAGTATGTCGGGTGAAATATAGAGCTCCCACATCGAGACCCCGCGTGCGAAGTACAGGAGCGCCTCGTTTGTGAACTTGTCGAGCGGCTCGTTCTCTCCGCCGAGCTTTTCCAGGGTTCCTTTTATGATGCCGTGTGTCATCATGTTGGAGACAGGGAACCAGAGATCCTTGATCCGGAAATCCTCGTACAGGACGAAGTCGCGGTACGTGATCGCCGCATCCCGGGGACTGATGGAAGGGACATCCGCATATCCGTAGTCCTGCCCGTCCATCCAGATCTGGTTCGCGTATTTGAGCCACCAGGGGCTCAGCCACGTTCCGGATGTGATATTCAAGAACGTCCGGGGGTTTGCCCCCCGGACCGCGTTGCATTTGTCGATCACGCTCTCAAGCACCGCACGCCTGGAGTAGATGTCCACCGGGTGCCCGTGGTCCGGCTCGTTGCACACGAACTGGATCCCGTCCCACTTGAAGTACGACACACCGTCGTTCCTGACGAAGTCCTCCACTCTCTTCCTGAAGAGCGCGCTGTATTTCGTCCCGGCGAGGCAGAGCTGGTCGTCAACGATCTCGTAGCCGTGAGCCTTCATCCACGCCATGCGCTGGGCGTGAAACGAATACCCCCCCGTAGGACCGAGCCAGAGCCCGAGACCGGTGTTCGTCTTCCGCAGTTCGTCCGCGATGGGCTTCAGGCCGTGCGGGAACTGCTCCTCCCTGAGCGCCCAGTCACTCGCGTAGAGATCCCAGCCATCGTCGAGCACGAACGCATCAAGCGTGATGCCGTGCTTCCTGATCATGTTCCTGTCGATCAGGCCGATGATCCGCATGATGTTCTCTTCGTTCATCACGTTCTCCGGAGGGATTTTCCGGAATTCCGGCGAGCGAAGGTCGTACCAGCTGTTGTAGAGCGTGTAGGGGCGCAACGGGGCAACGCGGATATCGTCGAGGTATCTCCAGAACCATTTTTTCACGCTGGTATCCGGGGTGACGCCTTCCACCACCCACATCCCCTCACACCAGTCGGGGCCGACCTGTTCCCCGATTTCCTGTCCGCAGCGGAGGCGGAGCGACTTCCCCAAGGATTCGACCTCATTCTGCGAGGCCGGATACTCAAGGCCGAAAAATGCCCCTGCATTCTTTCCGTACGCGAACGCGGCCGGTTGCCCGAACCCCCCATTCTTCACGACGGCGGGGTCGCCGAGCAGGAGGCAATCCCTCCCCCAGAGCATACGGAGGAAATGGCCGGCCCCCGCGCTGTCCATCACCGACACATTCCGCCGCACATAGAAATCATCTTTCCCGAGCCTGTACGTGACGCGGAGGAAGAGGGCCCGTTCCGGTCCTGCGAAATAGAGCATCAGGTCCTTTTCCCCCCGATCGCCGGATGCGGAGTCGGCCCGGTCAAACGTGAAATCGCGTTCACGCAGCATGACCGGATTCTCGGCATTGTTCTTCTTTCCCGGTGGCCGCCAATCCGACCACATCAGGTCCAGGGCGAATCCCGCGTCGGTCTCGATCGCCGGCCGGGGGGGATGATCTCCTTTCCCGTTGAGCAGCTCCACCCTGTCATTTGACAGGTGCCCGCCATCCACTGTCACACTGCAGGAAATGCGCGCATTGCGGAGAGTAAATAACTTCCCGGCCGGGAGCGTCGCCGAGATCGCGCCGAGCGTCATCGTCGCGGCAATGAGTGAGAGGAAGAAGGGGCGTCGCATGTGTGATCGTTCACATTGTTTGACAGGTACTACTGCACTGCGTGCCCCGCAAGAAGCGGGCTCACAACGATACGCATCAGAACGGGTCCGCGGGATAGCGAACGCGCATGTATTCCTGGACGATCCCGATGTCCCCCCTGCCTGTCAGATCGGGGACATACTCCGAGACCGGGATCGCAATGAGCGAACGCGGGTTCCTCCTGACCATGAGAGCAACAGCAGCCGGGAGTTCCTTCTCCTGGCGGACCAAATGGAGGGGAACCTCTTCCAGGAATCCGAGCACGGTATCATATGATAACCGGAAAATATTCATGCTGACCCCCACCCGGCCCGACGCATCACGGACTCTCCTGATGTCCCCGGGAGAAGGTTTCTCGATGATGCCTGTCAGGTAGCCGTCCCCGTCCTTTTCAAGAACCGCAAACTGCTCGATTTTCGATTGCGCGAACCTGAGCGCGTCCCGGTCGTAGTCGATAAGGGCCCCGGGGTGTCCGGTTTCACGAAGCTGCTTCAGCACGCCTTGAGAATAGAGGTTGTCGCCGTTGCACACGGTAAACTTCTTCCCTGACCAGTCCGTCCGGACACGGAGGGCGCACAGGAGCGCGTCCGCCGTCCCCAGTGGCTTCGTCCGCCCACCGGGGACGGCCTGAACGGCATAGGATATCCGCACACCGTGGAACTCATTGTCCCGCATCGCGCTTCCGTAACGGGCGCGTATGCCGCCGTCGTGCTTTCCGATCACGATCACCAGGTCGGAGTATCCCGCCTCGCGGGCATTGTAGATCAGGTAATCAAGGAACGGGCGCCCGAAGGGGCCGACGCCGAGCATCGATTTTGACTTCTCCCCCGCCTCATTGAGAAGGCCGGCGTCCATCCCCGCGGGCACAGGGGCGACTTTTTTCATTCGTGAGGAGGCGCCGCCGGCAAGTATGACAAGATTGGGATTCATGCCGCTGCGTGCCCTGCGTCCCTCCGGGTCCCCGTACCGACCGCGATGATGCGGGGTTTTCCCCCCGCACGCGCCACCGCCTCTGCAACCGCTTCCGGGTTCACAGGCGCATAGGAGAACATGCATCCTCCGCCCCCCGAACCGTTGATTTTTCCTCCGTACGCCCCCGCCCCGGCCGCGGCATCGAGCATTCCGTCGATTTTGGGTGTTGAGATGCAGAGGACATCCCGCAGGACGGTTTGATGGACGGAGAGGAGTTCACCCAGACGACGGTGGTCCAGCGGCTTCTTCTTCAGCAACGCACGTGCTTCCCTCGTGATATCCCGGTTCCGGATGGTCCCATCCAGAAGTTCGAGCTGGGAGGGAGTGAGGCCCGATCCGGCGCGGGGCAATCTCCCGGAGGGGGCACCTGCAAGCGAGAACCCCCTCTCCTTCCGCCGCAGGAGTTGAACGGCATCAAGGACGCGGTCCTTCACCCGGGAGAGGATCCCCCTGGTGTCCTTCGGCTCTCCGGAATCCCCGAGCACGAACGCGCCCAGCTCCACGTCCAGGGACTCCACGGCGAACTCCGGCTTGAAATCGATCGCGATCACGCCTCCGTAGGCGGCCGCGCAATGATCCATCATCCCCCCCGGCTCGCGGAATTCGAGCACTTCGGCCATGTGGGCGAACCTTGCGCACTCCTCCGGAGAGAGCGAGGCGTTTTGATCACTCATGGCCGCAAGGAGATTTATCCAGGTCACGACGAGCGCCGAGGAACTTGAGGTTCCCGCATTGATGGGAATCGTTCCCCGCACCGAGCAATCAAGTCCGCGCGCAAATGTAAACCCCTCCCTCCGGAGAATATTGACAGCGCTCCGGAAATAGTCCCGTTCCCGGACGTACGGCAGGGGGCCCGCGAGTGAAAACTCCTCGCGTGACCCGATATCCGGAAGATCGATCCGGACCTCCCTATCACTCCTCCGGCCCGCTTCCATGGTGATGCGGAGTGAGATTGCACAGGGGATCACGGGGAGGCCGAGGTAGTCCTGGTGCTCGCCGAACAGACAGACGCGTCCCGGTGTAGAGACAGCAATGGCGTCACGGGTTGTCTGCATGGGCAGATCAGAGACGGAGAAGGGGGGCACGGGCGGAAAACAGTCCGGGAGATCCCCCGTAAAGAGGACAGGAACTGGCGCTGCATAATGTATGACGGATCCGCGACAATTGCCAGCCGTTCACACCGGAACGATTTCGGAGGGGACAGATTTGAATGTCTGGACCACCCGTACCGAGTCAAACCCCTCGCGGAGGAGTGCCCCGGATGTCGCGCGCTCCGCCAGTTCGTTCGTATTGCATTGCTGGCTGATGTGTGCCAGGACGACCGTGCCGGGGGGCCGGGCGCTGGAGCGGACCACCTCGCTGACAAAACCGGCGCACTGGTCATTGGAGAGATGCCCGATCTCCCTGATCCGCTTCTTGAGCCAGGCAGGCCGCCCCGAGCGTTCCAGCATCGCGAGATCATGATTTGACTCAATCACCAGGGCACGGGCATCCCTGAAATGCTCGACGAGTTCCTCCCCGGTAAAGCCGAGGTCCGTGGCAATGGCCACTTTGCCCCGCCCGGGAACCGATCGGTCGACGATCCCGAAGCCGTAGCATCCTCCCGGGGAATCATGCGGCACGCTGAATGATGCGATTTCCAGCGTCCCGGCTTCCCCCCCGGCGCTCCCGATTTCCGCCAGGAGGCCCATCTGGGCTGCGCGTTGGATGGAGGGGTACATCCGGCGGAGGACCTTCGTGAGCTCCCGCCGGACGATGACGGGAATCCGGTTCTGCACCAGCAGGTCGACCGAAGTATCGTTGACGTGGTCGCTGTGGGCGTGAGTGATGAGGAGCCCCCTAATGGGCGGTATGTCGAGATCAAGCGACTCGAGACACGAGCTGATATATCTGCGGCTGAACCCGCAGTCCACCATGACCGCGGTCTCCCCGTTCCAGACGAGGGTGCAGTTCCCCGCACTCGAGCTCCCGAGTACCCGGAGGTGCATGGCGTCAGCGGAGCGACGTGGTGACGTCCGGCGCGAGTCCAGCCGCCGGATACCAGGGGGAAAAATACCCGCGATCAGTCACCTGATCCCCCTTCCACACTCCCCACGACGGGAGCCCCTGAAACCGCTTCGTCATCTGATACACCTCGAGAGCGCTGTTCCCCAGAAACAGGTAGACCGCTTTTGAAGAGTTCCAGGGATTCGGCATCGCGACGAAAAGCCCGTCGTCCGCCTCCCCGTATGTCTTCCCTTCCCAGCGGAAGAAATTCTTCCCCGCAACAATCCCGAGCGGGGGAGCCAGGCGCGCGACAAGTGCGTTGTCGGCCGCTCCTCCCAGCACAATCAGATCGTGCGAGGAGAGATCGGCGTCCGTCAGGGCGGCGTCCTGCCGCACGGGAGCAAACGTCTCGGTAAACTGGTCGGCAAGGACTGTCTGAAACCGGAGCGCGGACGCACGGTTCGCCTCCGTGTGCCGGTGCGTGCCGTAGACGATCAGGCCGGATGTGAAATCATCAAAGTAGTTTGAGAATGAATACATGTTCTTCTGTGATACCGGAATGTCGTTCCCGCAGTTGAACTTGACACCGAGGGGGGGCGCAGACACGCGGAATGAGAATGACTCGTCGGCGCCGGAGACATTGACCCGCCTCCAGATCCTCTCACCGGCTGTTTCAATGACGACGCTCGTGCAGAACGAGTACGGCACCCCTTCCTGTCTCACGCGAAGCGCGACCGTCCATCCCTCCGGGGTTTGTACAGAGGAGGTGCTCACGAGGGGGGCGGGAATATCGGATCGCTCGAGCCATTGCATGACGAAGGAGCGCGGGACCCCGGCTTTTTCTGCAGCGGAAACGAATTCGCCCGTTGCCATCGGCTTCTCCGCGAAATTCGCGTGGATCCCCCCCATCAGGGAAGCGAATTTGGCGTTCCCGAGGAAAAGACGGATCTGGTGCAGGAGGTATGTCCCCCGGATACGCGGTATCAGATAGGAACCGTACGAATCGTACCGCCGTTCCGTTTTCAGCGGCGCGACGGATACTTCGCGCGACGTCGTATAGAGCAGCCGGCACTTCATCTCCGCGAGCTGGTCCCTGAGTGCTCCCATCGCCGCACGTGACTCCGCCGGAAGTGAGTTCAGCATCGACCAGTAGGCGGCGGTCCCGCTCACGAACCAGTTCTCTGATTCGGAAGCGGGGAACACCGTGTTCATCCAGAGTGAACGTTTGTCGAACGCATAGAAACCCCTGACGCTGTCCAGGTTATCGACACCGGCCTTTGGAGGCGGGGCCTGCAAACCGGGCCTCAGCGCCTCGAGTTTTTCAGCAACAAAGACGGGGCTGACCGCTGAATACCCGAGCGAGAGATGCGGTTGGGCTCCCGGGAGGTCTGCGATCAACCGGCTGTTTTTCTCCGGCAACTTGTCTCTCATTGTGACTTTGCCGAAATTCGCCAGGAAGACAAGTTTTTCCGCCATCGCCGACGTCGTGACTTTTCCGTCGCAGGCGTGCGGCCGGTTCACAGGAGAGGACGCGAGGAGCGCGACGGCTTCGTTCGCGTCGACGAGCCCCTTCTTCCTGCGATAGAAATCGGTGAACGCAATATCACGGTTCCAGGGAGAGAAGACCAGGTCGAAGGGCGCATTCGCGGGGTCACGGATGTACTCTTTACGCACACCGGAATCCTTGGCGTTATTGTCGCTCCAGTAAAATCCCTCCGTCCCGCCGGGGAAGTCCCCGTTTCCGCTTCTCCAGAGGCGGTGTTTCTGCGTCCCCAGAAGGAGAATTGCGATCTCGTCGGTCTTCGTGTCGCCGATCAGCCAATCGTTCGTATAAAGGCCGTTGTTTTTCGTCGTGAGAATCGACACTACGTCGTCGATGCTCGCGCTGTACTGGGCGGCCCTGCGGATGCGCGAGGACTGCGGCTCCCCTTCCGGATCGAACGGGGTCTGCGCGACCGTGGTCTCACCGATCATGATCCCGGCGTCATTGATGTAAAAATCCGCCCCCGAATGGATACCCCCCGGGAATGTCTCGTAGACCAGGCGATGCCCTTTCGCCGGCACCATATCGCACAGGATGTCCCAGTGGACGCCGGTATATCCGTTCCACATGAACAGCTGCCCGAACACGATCCTCCCGTCCTTTGTCGCCGGGCCGCTCGCGAGGAACGACGAACATTTATGAAGCCGGTCGGCCGCATTGGCTTCGTCCTCCTCGGGACGAAAACTCCTGCCGCTCAGCCCGTGCGGCTCCTTGATGAGTCCTTCCGATAATTGTCCGATGTCGACGGCGGAGTTCACCGTTACAATATCGAGGAGGTCAACCGCCTTCCCTTTGAACAGTCCCCCACCCCCCGCAGCCCCGTCGGCGATCCCCTTCATCTCTTCGAGGTATTCCGGATCGAACTTTCTGAGCATCAGGGCGTCGGCGAGCGTGCGCAGGTTCCCCCACCCCGCGACCGGGTTGTCGCCGTTTGCGCGTATGGCAAGCTTGTCCATATACGCGACGATTTCTCTGGAAAGGAGCGATCCGTACTGGTATCCACGCTCGTAGGGCTTCCCCTCGATATGGACAAACGTCCAACCCTTGTCTGTATACCGGAAGGCCGGGCCGAACCAGCGGACGGTCTCCATGGGGATGTAGGCGGTTATGTCCTCGACTTTCTCTATCGTGATGTCGTCAAACCATGCCTTCCCGCTCGCACTGCCATTGTATCCGAACCTGATCGCAATCCGGTCTTCCCGCTGTGTCGCAAAAAAGAGAGCTTCACTCATTGTCCAGCCTGAAGTGCCCCCCACGACGGTCGCATTGTTCGTGAATGGGAATGACTCCATCGTGAGCGTGGCCGCCACCGGCGTTGGATAGCGGCCTACAGGATCGGCAACTGCATTCTCGGTCCTGATCCAACCGCTCAGCCTGTAGAGTTTTCCGATTTCCAGAACAACGGGGGAGGAAAGCATCGCGAATGAGGCGGCACGCTCATGGACAACACTGAAGCTCGACTGACCGGCATGGAACACCCCCTTGTCGAGCCCCGCACTGTTCCCCGGCCCGGCCCCCCCGGCCACCGTCCAGTCGGCTGCTCCGCTCCCGGAAGAGGACTCGAAGCCGGCGTTCCTGACAGGGATATTCTGGGCCAAGGTCGTCGCGGCGACCAGCCACAGTGCGCACGCTACACACAACATCTTTCTGAACATGGAGCCTCGCTCAAAGTGGGATAGCACGGGAGTGGAGGACGGGGGGTACGCACTCAAGAGTATACCAAAAAAGGGGGGGCCGTTCAAGTTGAAAAAGAGATTAACATTGCCGAGATTCATCCGGATAGAGAAGGACTCAAACCTGATGAGAATCGTACTTGTAACGTTCCTGACCGTCCTGACACTCGGTTTCCCGGCGGCGCAGCCGACAAGGCCGCGGCTGCCGCTTGCCGCCGCCGAGTGGCTTCTCAAGCGGACGATAAAGGAGAGGGCATCGTCTTTTCGGCTCGAGCTGATCCCCAGGGATGGAGGAAAAGACGTTTTCGAACTTGCGGCGACAGGCGGGATCGTCACAATCAGGGGATCGGGGGCGCTGGCGCTCAGCAGGGGATTCTATCACTACCTCCGAAACGCCTGCAACTCCCAGATCACGTGGAGCGGAGCGCATCTTTCGCTGCCGGAACGGCTCCCCGACTTTCCAAAGACCCGCGTTGTCTCACCGTATCTCTACCGCCAGTACTTCAACGTCTGCACATTCGGCTATACCACTGTCTGGTGGGACTGGAAGCGATGGGAGCGGGAGATCGACTGGATGGCACTCCACGGGATCTCGATGCCACTGGCGATGACCGGGGAGGAGGCTGTCTGGAGGAATGTGTGGCGCTCACGGGGAATCTCCGATACTGACCTCGACGACTTTTTCACAGGCCCCGCGTTCCTTCCGTGGCACCGGATGGGGAATGTCAACAAACACGGTGGCCCGCTCCCCCGTGGCTGGATTGACGGACAGGCTTCACTGCAGAAGCGGATACTCGCCAGGATGCGGGCGCTCGGCATGACCCCTGTTGTCCCGGCATTCTCGGGTTTTGTCCCCGAGTCCTTCAAACGGCTCCATCCAGAGGCGCGGGTGTACGACATCGGCGCCTGGGGAGGTTTTCCGAAGGAGTGCAGGACGCACATACTCTCCCCCGCCTCTCCCCTCTTCCGCGAAATCGGGAAACAATTCATCGCCGAATACCGAAAGACGTTTGGCACGGACCACTACTATCTCGCCGACAGCTTCAACGAGCTTCAGGTACCCGTTTCAGATTCGGCGCGGTACCGTGAGCTCGCACAATTCGGGGAGGCGGTTTATTCTTCGATCACGTCGGGTGACCCGGAAGGGACATGGGTGATGCAGGGATGGCTCTTTTATAACGACAGGGCATTCTGGGATAAAGCCTCCGCACGGGCTCTCCTCAGCAGGGTGCCGGACGACAGGATGATCATTCTTGACCTTGCGAACGAGCTTTTTCACGGCTGGAAGGAGCAGGAGGGCTTCTACGGCAAGCAGTGGATCTACAGCCTGATACACAACTTCGGCGGCAACACCCCTCTCACAGGGAACCTCGAGTTCACCGCTGTTGACCCGGTCACCGCGCTCCGCAGTCCGGACCGCGGCAGACTTTCGGGGATAGGGCTCGCACCGGAAGGGATAGAAAATAATGACGTCCTTTACGAGCTGACCACCGATATGAGCTGGTCGGATCAGCCACTGTCCGTCGACCGGTGGCTCGAAGGGTACGCCCGGTCCAGGTACGGGAGCCTCCCGGAGGGGATCCGGAAGGGATGGGCCCTCCTTGCCGCTTCGGCATATTCCCGCGGAGCGACGAACATCCGGCACGGATTCCAGATGAGACCGAGGCGGACCGTGCAGGGGAACGTCGATGCGTCGCCCGTCTTCCGGGAGGCCGTGCGTCAATTTCTCTCCTGCGCCGACTCACTCAGGGGAAGTGCGCTCTACACCGCCGACGCGATCGAGCTGGCCGCCCAGTTTCTCGGCGGCGTGGTCGATGACCGGTTGCGGAATGCCGTCCGCGCCCACGACGCAGGAATGCCCGAACTGCGGGACACACTCGCGGGAGAGGCCTTCAGGCTCATGAACGGGATCGACGCACTTCTCAACTGCCGCAGGGACAGGCGGCTGGAGAGCTGGATCGCGGGCGCACGCGGGTGGGGTGTGACAGCGGAAGATTCCGCATTGTACGAAGAAAATGCGCGACTCCAGGTGACCGTCTGGGGGGGACCGGAGCTTTTCGACTATGCGTCGAAGATGTGGAGCGGACTCGTGAGGAGTTTCTACGCAGGGCGCTGGAGGAGATTCTTCGAACTCCTCCGTTCCACCCGCCCGGGCGGCGCTGTGCAATCCGAAGAACTTGTCGCATGGGAGGAAGCGTGGACGAGACAGAAGACCCTCTCCCCCGCCGCAACGATCGATGATCCGGTTCGTGCCGCCAGGGAAATGATCGAATCGGAGACGTCGGTGCTGACGCCGGAACCGGTGATCGGCCCGGACGTGCAGGTGTTCGGGACGACGGAATCGCTCCGTGTCGCGATACGCTCCGACGTCCCGGGTGCCGTCATCAGATACACGCTTGACGGAAGTCTTCCGACGGCGGTTTCTCCCCGGTACACGGGCCCGTTCATTCTCGGATCGGACGCAACCGTCAAGGCCCGTACGTTCGGCAGCTCCGGATACCCCAGTTTCGTCGCTGCACGCTCATACGCGGCGGTGAAGAAAGGGGTGAACGGGATGGCGTACAGGTACTACGAAGGGACCTGGAGGAAGATCCCGGATTTCGATACCACCACGGTTATCCGGCGGGGGATTGCCTACGGTTTCTCGCTGGGGGAGACCGGATCCAGGAACGACTTCTTCGGACTCCAGTACAGCGGGTTCCTGGACATATCCACGCCGGGAGAGTATACATTCGTCCTTGGATCCGACGACGGGTCGCGCCTCCTCATAGACGAAAAACCCGTCGTGGAAAACGACGGCCTGCACCCGTATTTCGAAGCGAAGGGGACGGTCAGACTCACGGCGGGGAAACACGCTGTGACGGTCGCGTACTTTCAGCAGGAGGGGGCGAAAAGACTGGAATTGAGATACGCGGGACCGGGGATATCGGAACAGCCGATACCCCCGGGGAGATTGTTCATTGTACGGTGAGGTGAAGCATCATCCGTTTATCCTTACAACGACTATCCCTCTTTTGCTTCGACCGAGATTTCTTCCTTCTCTCCGTACATCGTCCCGAAGACGTAATCCCAGACGGGGGTACTGACGCCATAACCCCGATCCGGATCGAGATAGTGATGACGGACATGGTGGTGCTTCAACCAGAGGCCCAGTTTTCCCTTCATGGGTGCGTGGTGTGTCGCGTAATGAATCTCATCATAGCAGATATAGCCGAATATGAACCCGGCAAATGTCGAAGCAACGTGCCCCGCGGGGAGTATGAGCGAGAACAGACCGAGGAACAGGGCTGCCAGCGGGATGCTGATGACGGGGGGCATCACAAGCCGTTTCGAATCCTGCGGGTAGTCGTGATGCACGCCGTGCATCAGGAAATGAAGGCGTTTTCCCCACCCGGTTTTCGGCTCGTAGTGAAACACGAACCTGTGGAGGAGGTACTCGGTCAGCGTCCAGACGAACAGACCCGCCACGAATTCCATGATTATCCCCGTAGTGGAGAGTATCCCGGTCGCGGGAGATATCGCGAGGCAATAAACAACCACCGGCAGGTAGACAATGATGGGAACGCTCCAGTGAACATGGGTGAAGATCTCGAGGAACCCGCTCCCGAACAGGCGCGCAGATTCGTCTTTGTTTGAGACATAAAGCTTTGCCATACACTACCCCCGGTCAGATGGTACAACTGCACTATAACACAGTATACGAAAAACGCCTCACTTCTTCAACTTCTGGAACGAGAAAGCCGGACAGGGGAATCAGCGGGGCCCGACCTTCAGAGACCGGATGATTTCTTCCAGGAGCGCCAGGTCGGGGGTGAATTTCTTCGCAGTGAGCTTGTTGAGCTTCTCGGCCGTCTGCTTCACGTACGCCTCATAACCACCCCCGAACGTCGCCGCGTTTTCAACCCGCCCGGAGGCAGGGATCCCCGGGGCGGCCACGGGGAAAACCGCGGAGACGTACCACGCATTGTCGTCGGTCAATCCCTGGAATGTGTAGACGAGAAACTCGTTGTTTATCGGGCTCTCCTCCTGATCGTACTGTGTCAGGAACAACACACCGCGCCCGTCCCTGAACCTGACAAGCCTTTTCCTCCCGACGAACAGCTGCCGTTCGTCGGCCCACGGAAGAAAGGGGATGGATTCCGTCAGCGACCCCGCGCGGCGCCCCAGCAATTTATTGAGATCGTCGACCGCCTGACGCACTGTCGGAAACTCCTCGTCGAACCTGGTGTCCGACGGATCGGATGTCGGGAATATGAATATCTGCGGAAGCGCGTACATTGAGGAGGGCTCGCGGTGGAGGCGCCCGGCGTACGAATCGCGGAGTGTGATCACCACGTGTTGCGGGGCCACTCCGTCCGGTTTGTCGGTCTTCTCCTCGAGCGGGAGCGCGGGGACAGTTTCCGCCAGGTACTCTTTGGCCAGCGAGGAATCGAACTCCAGCGTCACGCTCCTGTATGCGACAGCGCGCTTATGGTTCCTTGCCTGTGCGGACGCGCCGGAAGAGAAAACCGGNNAGCTCATCCGCCGGAATACGTTTCACCGGAGGAACAGAATCGCGACTCCCCCCACGGCGAGGAGCGCTCCGCCAACCCCCCTCCAGGTCAGCCGTTCTCTGTAGAATATCCGGACGAGTGGGAGCATCAGTATCGGCACCGTCGCCATGATTGTTGCCGCGACTCCGACATCGGTATGTGCCACGGCGATCAGGCTGAACGAGATTCCCAGGAACGGCCCGAGGGCGGCCCCCAGGGCGGTCAGCCAGAACGCGCGCCGGTCTGTCCTGAAAACGCGGAATGAGCCCGACGACCTCGACTCCGCAACCCCCAGGGGGATCATAACGACGAGCGAAGCAAGAATCCGGACCAGCGTGGCCACAAATCCGTTGATCTCCCCTTCCATGAACGCCATTTTCGCGAAAATAAGTCCGACTCCCTGCCCGATCGCCGCCAGCACGCCAAATGCCACTCCCCGCCAGGCGAACGGGACCGCCGGCCCTCCGTTCTTCCCGCTCACCACCACCGCCACGCCTGCCAGCGTCACGAGTATGCCGACAATTCCCCAGACTGAGAGGGTCTCGTGAAGCACGAGCCATGCGAGCAGCGCCGCCACCGCAGGAGAAGTGGACATAATGAGCATTGTGACGCGCGCCCCGAGCTCGCCGAAGGCCTTGAAGAGGAAAGAATCGCCGAAGGCAAGACCGATCACCCCGCTGAGCGCGAGCAGGCCCGCCTGGCCGGGCGAGAGGCGGACATCCAACCCCATAACGGGGATCAGGACCGCCAGGTAGAGCGCGGCAAGGACAAGCCTCCCCACGTTGACGGGGATCGCCCCGGCGCGGACGATCGCCGCAGAAAGAACGATCGCGCTGAACGACCAGAACCCCGCCGTGACGAGCGCGCTCACTTCACCCAGGTATGGCATCGGTGTCCCTTTGCACCACGAAACGGGAAAGGAGATAATCTACATTTAACTCCCCCAAGCGCAAGAGGGACGTGATTTCGATGAAGCGATTTCTTATATTCCCTATGGTATGACGTTCCATTCATGAAACAATCCCCGCAGTCCCGTGACCCCGAAAGAACGCTGGCTGGCGATTTTCGCCGGGGAGAGACCCGACCGGATACCGACGGATTACTGGGCCACGGACGAAGTCACTTCCAGGCTCTGCCGGGAGCTGGGGTGCCGCAATGTGGAAGAGCTGTATTCGAAACTCCACATCGACGGCCTCGTCACAATCGACCCCCCCCGGGTCAACACCCACACACCGGGAGATTCCGCGGCTGACCTCTGGGGGCTGCGCCGCAGGCTGATCGACTACGGGGAAGGGACGTACGACGAATTCGACAATCATCCCCTTGCGCACATGACGACGGTCGGGGAGCTCGACGCCTATCCCTGGCCCAGCGCCGACGACCACGACTACGACCTGTTCGGGGAAATGATCGCTCACGCGCCGCCACACAGGATGATCCGCTCGGGGAATTTCGAGCCGTTCCTTCT
>PMND01000070.1:0-6718 GCA_003161955.1 Ignavibacteriota bacterium
TTCAATACCTTCCTGCTCGACGCCCCCGACACCCCCGTCGCATCCATCCTGTAGAAATACACGCCGCTCGCGACCCCCGTGCCCGAGTTGTCGGTCCCATCCCAGAGAACGAAGTAGGGGGTGCCGACGGAAGCGGGGAAGACCGCATCGACGAGCGTCTTCACCGGCCTTCCGAGAATATCGAACACGCTCAGCTGCACACGTGATTGCTCCGGAACCTGGAACTCGATCCGTGTTCCCGGGTTGAAGGGGTTGGGATAATTGCGCGACAGCGTGAATGCTTGTGCTGCGGTGGGAAGGGTCGATGCTGCTGCGATATTCGAGTTGCCGCTGGTCCCGCCCGTGCCGACGGCCCGGACGCGATAGTAGTACAAAGTGCCGGGGGTCAGATTCATGACGGCATAGCTCGTGACATCGTAATCGACGTTGAGATGGTTGTACGCCTGCACGAGCGAGGAAAATGCTGAGTCAGCGGCGACATCGAGGCTGTAGCTCGTTGCTCCGGAAACAGTCGTCCAATTCGCAGTGAAACCTGTGGCTGATCTCTCACTCATCCCGAGGGCCACGGGAGGGACAGGGTGGGATCCGCTGCCGAGGTAATTTATCGCCGCCATCGCGTCGATGATTCCCCAGCCGTCCAGGTTGTCAGGCCTGGTCGTCTGACCCACAGCCCGGTTTGCAGTAGTCTTGATCGCTTTGATGATCTGCATCGCCGTTGCCTCCGGGTGCGCCCTGAGGACAAGAGCCGCCACCCCGGCGGTCAGCGGGCAGGAGAACGACGTCCCCTGGACGTAGAAATAGCCCGTCGGGTCGATGTTGCTCGCGGCATAGACGAGCGAACCGACCGCCATCACGTCCGGCTTTATCCGCCCGTCAGTCGTCGGGCCGCATGAGCTGAATCCGGTCCTCACGCCTCCGGGCGATACAGCCCCCGCGGTCAGTATGCTGTCCGCGTCCGCGGGAGCGATGAGCGAATTCTGTGCGGGGGGCACCGGGAGATATTCATTTCCCGCTGAGTTCACGACGATGACCCCTCTGCGTGCCGCCATCACGGCGGCACGGGAGATCACCGAGTTTCTCCCGTTCATGTCCTGCCATGTGAGGCTGGTGTAGGGGCTGTCGAACGTGAGATACCCGAGAGATGTGCTTGTTACCTGGACCCCCAGGCTCTCCGCCCACTCGATCGCGGCGGCCCAGTTGTCCTCTTCAAAGGGGGTCTCGCTGCTGTCGTTTTCGGTCCTTGCAAGTATGAACGACGCACCGTATGCCGGTCCGATGATCTGTCCCGGTCTGTACCCGGCAAGCGTGGAGAGCGTGTTCACGCCGTGTCCGCCGAACTCGGAGTTCGGATTATTCGGTATGACGCTCGTCTTGTGGTCCACAAAATCGCGCTGCGCAATAATCCTGGGTCGGAGCGAGTCGAAGGCCTGGTGTGTCTGAAGTCGTACGCCGTTATCGAAGAGGCCGATGATGATCCCCTGCGCCGAGTTGCCTGTAGCGTGGACTGCGGGTATGTTCTCCGGCAGGACCTGTTCCAGCGACGGGCCGTAATCGAGTGCTCCCGTGCCGGATGGTATCCGGGGGGAGGGAAGGGGCGGAGTTGACTGCACGGTCTCCACCCCGCTTCCGCGGCGGTATTTTTGCACGATGTCGATCTCGCGGACGAACGGGAGTGATTCGATCCGGGCGGCCCCGGCCGCGGTCGCCTCGACGCTGACCCCGTTGAGCCACTTCGACCTCTGGCGGATACGCGTGACGAGGGGAGTCAGCGCCCGGATGTACTCCGTGCTCACAGGGAGGTCAGCCTCGTCCACAAGCATGTTCGCGGGGAAGACACGGGCCCTTCTCTGGAGTGCGCGGGGAGAAACAAGGTCATGCCCGGGACTCCCGGCCGCTCCCTTGTCCGCGAAGAATACCCATACGGCCACCTGATCGCCGGGACCGGCTGATCGGAGCACCTTCTCGAGCCGGCCGGTGGTTCTGGTTCCAGCCGCTCCCTGGACGAAGCAGAGGGCCAGTATGCATGCCGCGGCCGTCAGAGATTTCACAGCACCCCCGGTGTTGAATATTATCCCCCCTCGCCGTGCAGGGCGAAGGTATTGCACAGTATAAGAAACGAGGCTCCCTGAGTCAATAACGCGCGGCGGCACGGGACAGTTTCCCTCTGTTGAATCCCACAGCCAAATTGTGTAATTTTCCTGCATGGAAACCTCCGGCCCACAGTCTGACCTGTCGCTCAACACCGCAGTCGTCCGGACAATTCTTGAAAAGTTTCTTCTTGACGAAACCCGGAACGCAGGGTTTTCCAGAGGGGTCATCGGTCTTTCCGGAGGGGTCGATTCCGCCGTCACCGCGTACCTGGCCGCCGGCGCCCTCGGCAGGGATAACGTCAGGGCTGTCCTGATGCCGTACAAGACAAGCAGCCGGGAGAGCCTCGCTGATGCGCAGCTTGTTCTGGACGCGCTGGGGATACCGTCGGAGACCGTGGATATCTCGCCGATGGTGGATCCCTGCCTGGCGGCGTTGCGCATCGATGACCGCCTGCGTGCGGGGAACATCATGGCGCGACAGCGGATGATCCTCCTCTACGATATCTCCGCGCGCGAGCGGGGACTCGTCCTGGGGACGAGCAACAAGACAGAGTTTATGCTCGGCTACGGCACGCTCTTCGGCGACATGGCAAGTGCGATCAATCCGCTCGGCGACCTCTACAAGACGCAGGTCTGGCAGCTCGCAGCGGCTCTCGGCGTCCCGGCGGGGATCGTGGAAAAGAAGCCGACGGCGGATCTCTGGTCGGGGCAGACCGATGAGGGGGAGCTCGGCTTCTCGTACGGCGATGTGGACAGGCTCCTCTTTGCGATGATCGACGAACGGCGGAGCGGACTGGAGCTCGAAGCCATGGGATTTGACGGCCGGTTCGTTCGGACCGTGCAGACGATGATAAAGAGGAGCCAGTTCAAGCGCCGTCCTCCTGTCGTCGCAAAGGTCTCTCACAGGACGGTGAACGTCGATTTCCGGTATGCCCGCGACTGGGGAATATGAGCGAGGAGATACAGAAGGGTGCGCTGTACGTCGTCAGTACGCCGATAGGGAACCTTGACGACATCACGCTCCGCGCCGTCCATATACTCCGCTCCGTTGATCTCATCGCCGCGGAGGACACGCGTACGACCAGGGTCCTCCTCGATCATCTGGGGATCCGGAAGCCTCTCATAAGTTATTTCAGCTACAACGAACATCGCCGGGCGGGGGAGCTCATTGCCTCGCTCCGCGAGGGGAGCACTGTCGCGGTCGTGACGGACGCCGGCACTCCGGGGATCTCGGACCCGGCATACGTGGTGATCCGGGAGGCCGTCGAAGCCGGGATCAGCGTCATCCCCTCGCCGGGGGCCAGCGCGCTCCTTGCCGCGCTGATCATCAGCGGACTCCCCACCGACAGGTTTGTGTTCGAAGGGTTCCTCCCCGTCAAGAAAGGGAGAAAGACGCGGTTCGAGACCCTCGCGGAGGAGCCGCGGACCATCATCATCTATGAATCGCCGCACCGGATCGAGAAGACGCTGAAAGAGGTGTTGCAGTTCATGGGGGACAGGCAGGTGGCGGTTGTGCGGGAGGTGACGAAGAAATTCGAAGAGGTTCGCCGGGGACCTGTCTCGATGGTGAGCGACGCGCTCCGGGGCCGTCCCCCGCGGGGTGAATACGTCCTTGTTATCGCGGGCACATCGTACCGCGGCGGTGCACCTGCCGGCGGAGAAAACAAATCCTGAAAATTCTGCCATGAAGAACACCAGGAACACTCCGGTGGGATTGCGTGAGAAAGCACATCCAGTCCTGTACGAAATCAACACCCGGGTCCTCATCGGGGAACTCTCACTTGCCGCGGGAAAGGCGGTCACACTCGGAACGATCCCGGAGTCACTCCTTGAAGAGTGGGAGAGGTACGGTATCGACGCCGTCTGGCTGATGGGTGTGTGGTCCACGGGGCCGGCCGGCATCGCCATCGCCCGGCAGGACGAAGGGCTCAGGACCGCCTACCGGAACGCGCTCCCCGACTTCACCGACGCAGACATCGGAGGTTCCCCGTATGCGATTCAGGCGTACGAGATCCCGGAGTCGTTGGGAGGCGAAAAGGGACTTGCGGTGCTCCGCGAGAGGCTCGCCGGGAGGCGGATCGGGCTGATTCTCGATTTTGTACCGAACCACACCGGCTGTGACCACGCATGGGTCCGAGCACATCCGGAATACTACGTGCAGGGAGGAGAGAGAGACGCGGAGGAGCGGCCTGACCTTTTCTTCCGTGCCGTCACAGAGAAGGGACCCGTCACGCTCGCTATGGGCCGTGACCCGACATTTGCCGGGTGGACCGATACCGCCCAGCTCAACGTCTCGCACCGGGGCGCCCGGAGGGCGATGATACAGTTGCTGGAGCGCATCGCCGGGATGTGCGACGGCGTGCGCTGCGACATGGCCATGCTCGTCCTGAAGAACGTCTTCGCCCGGACGTGGGGGGAGCGCACGACCCCGGAGGGGGAAGACCACGCGGAGGGGGAGTTCTGGGAGGAAGCGATCTGCGCCGTGCGCGCGCGTCACCCGGATCATCTGTTCATCGCCGAGGTCTACTGGAACATGGAATGGGATCTGCAGCAGCTCGGGTTCGACTACACGTACGACAAGACNNGAGATGGATTACCAGAAGCACTCTCTCCGGTTTATCGAAAACCACGATGAACCTCGCGCGGCTTCATCGCTCACTTCCGTGCCGTGGCTGTATGCGGCGTCGACCGTGATCGCCACAATTCCCGGCATGGTGATGTTCCATGAGGGACAATTCGAGGGGCGCCGGGTAAAACTCCCCGTGCAACTGACACGCCGCCCCCGGGAGGAGGTCGCCCCCCGGACGAAGGCCTTCTTTTCACAACTCCTGAAAATCGTTGCGTCCGCTCCGTTCAGGGAGGGGGCGTGGCGCCTGCTGATGCCCCGCCCGGCGTGGCATGAAAACTACACATGGGGAAACTTCCTCATTTTCTGGTGGCACCACCCGTCCGCGGGGACCCGTCTTGTCGTCATCAACTACGCCCCTCTGAGCGGACAATGCTACGTCGATGTGCCGCTGGAAGACGTCTCGGGCACTTCAATTGAACTTCGCGATCTCATGAGCGAAGCGGCGTATGTCCGGGACAAGAGCGGACTGGTATCGAAGGGGATCTACTTCGACATACAGCCGTACGGCATCCACATATTTGAAGTCTCCTATTCCTAAAAGAGTCCCGCCGACAAGGCGGGACTGTTGGTCCCACCGGATAAGGCGGGACTGTTGCTCCCGCCTGCTCCCCCTCACCGTAACCCATGTGTGTCAGTCCCGTCAACCGCGGCGCCGCTCTTGATCGGAACTTGACATTCTCCTGGATTATCCTATATTGTTAGCACTCTCTAATATAGAGTGCTAACAAGACATATGGGTCACGCCGGAAGTCATTACCAATCAACAACTTACAATTAGAGGAGAATATGATATGAAGATAAAGCCGCTGGCTGATCGAGTCGTGATTAAGGCGTCTCCTGCTGAGGAGAAGTCCAGGGGGGGAATTATACTCCCTGATACTGCCAAGGAAAAGCCTGTTGTGGGTGAAATCGTTGCGATCGGACCAGGTAAGGTCACTGACGACGGAAAGACGGTCAAACCTGAAGTGAAAGTGGGGGACAAGGTTCTGTACGGCAAATATTCGGGAACTGAAGTGACGATCGAAGGTGAGGAATACCTGATCATGCGCGAAGCGGACATTTTCGCGATCGTGTAATTCGAACGACGACAATATAAACGAAGGAGACGAACAACAATGGCAGCAAAAACTATTCAGTATAACGTCGAAGCACGGGCCGCCCTCAAGAGGGGCGTGGACCAGCTGGCTGACGCGGTGAAAGTGACGCTCGGCCCGAAGGGGCGCAACGTGGTGATCGACAAGAAGTTCGGCGCGCCGACAATCACCAAGGACGGTGTGACCGTGGCGAAGGAGATCGAGCTCGAGAACCCGCTCGAGAACATGGGTGCCCAGATGGTGCGCGAGGTGGCATCCAAGACCTCCGATGTGGCGGGTGACGGGACGACGACGGCCACCGTGCTGGCACAGGCGATCGTGCGGGAAGGACTCAAGATGGTCGCAGCCGGCGCCAACCCGATGGACCTGAAGCGGGGCGTGGACATCGCCGTCACAAAGGTGGTCGAAGGCCTCAAGGCGATGAGCAAGCCGGTCGATAAGACCAGCAAGAAAGAGATCGCCCAGGTCGGCGCCATCAGCGCGAACAACGATACGGTCATCGGCGAGCTTATCGCCGATGCGATGATGAAGGTGGGGACCGACGGCGTCATCACCGTCGAAGAAGCGAAGGGGATGGAGACGACGATCGACGTGGTGGAGGGGATGCAGTTCGACCGCGGTTATCTCTCCCCCTATTTCGTGACGGACGCTGAGTCGATGGAGACGGTGCTTGAAAACCCGGTCATACTGATCCACGACAAGAAGATCTCCTCGATGAAGGACCTCCTCCCGGTTCTGGAGAAGGTTGCCCAGACAGGGAGCCCGATACTCGTCATTGCGGAAGACGTCGAAGGAGAGGCGCTTGCCACGCTGGTGGTGAACAAGCTGCGCGGGACGCTGAAAGTCGCGGCCGTGAAGGCGCCGGGGTTCGGCGACCGCCGCAAAGCGATGCTCGAGGACATTGC
>PMND01000070.1:6841-26413 GCA_003161955.1 Ignavibacteriota bacterium
GCGGCGGTAGAAGAAGGTATCGTCCCCGGCGGCGGCGTTGCGTATCTCCGTGCGGCGTCGAAGCTCGACGGTCTGAAGATGGCGAACGAGGACCAGCAGACGGGCGTTGATATCGTCCGGCGGGCGCTCGAAGAGCCGATCCGGATGATCGTCCAGAACGCGGGACAGGAAGGCTCCGTGGTCGTGAACAAGGTGAAAGAAGGGAAGGACGATTACGGCTACAACGCCTTCAGCGAGCAGTACGAGAACCTGGTCAAGTCAGGCGTCATCGACCCGACCAAGGTGACCCGCACGGCGCTGGAGAATGCCGCGTCAGTCGCCTCTCTCCTGCTGACAACCGAAGCCACAATCGTCGAGAAGCCGGAGGAGAAGAAGCCGATGCCTCCGATGCCCGGCGGCGGCGGCGGTATGGGTGACATGTACTAACGTACCCGGTACGGCGNNAGCCGGCCCCGAAAGGGGCCGGCTTTCTTATGAATGTGGCTACGGCACACTTGACTTGGTCCGGTTCCGGTGTTATATTGGAAACTAAGGAAACTGATTCGGTTTCTATGGAGCCCTCAGATGATGAAAGCACCGGACAGCTCAGAAAGAGTCGACATAAGAGAACGGATCATCGCCGCTGCTTCAGAGCGTTTCTTTGAGGAAGGTTTCTCCCGGGTCACCGTTGAGGAGATCGCTGCCGGTCTCGGGATCAGCAAGAAGACGTTCTACAAGCATTTCACGAGCAAGGACGAGCTCCTCCTCCTGGTGACGGAGCGCCTGCTGGAGGGGATCCATGGACAGTTCCGCTCCATCGTCGGGGGGGACGCCCTCTTCCTGGAGAAACTCGATGCGCTCATCTCGTTTATCGGGCGGAGGCTCACGCGTCTGAGCAGACCGATGATGCGGGACCTCCAGCGCCACTCTCCCGGGATCTGGGCCCGGGTGCAGCAGTTCCGGCGCGAGCGGATCTCGAACGACTTCAAAGGGCTCCTGATCCGCGGCGTGGCGGAAGGCTCCGTCCGGAGCGATGTCGACATCGATCTCTTCCTCCTGGCTTTTACCGGAGCCGTTGAAGCGGTCGTGAACCCGGGGGTCCTTGCCGAACATCCGTTGCCGGTCCAGGAAATCGTCCGCTCGATAATGACCCTCTTTCTCCGGGGGATATTGACATTACGTGCGGGGGAGGAATTTGCGCTGATCCAGTCCCGAAAACTCCGAATGCCGGTTCCACAACTCCCAGGTGTCCCATGAGACTGTCGCTTCCTGCAGCCGCCGCGTTATCGATATTTCTCCTCTCGTGCTCCGGCTCTTCAGATGGCCGGATAGAGTCTTCCGGGACGATCGAAGGGACCGACGTCAACATCGGAGTTGAAGTCTCAGGAAAAATCGGCGCCGTGCGCGTGGACGAAGGCTCCCGGGTCAGCGCCGGAGACACTCTCCTCGTCGTCGACGACACCGAATACCAGATTCAGCTCAGGCAGGCGCTGGCGAATCTTGCGTCGTTTGAATCGGCGTACCGGCTCGCTGCCGAGGGATCGAGGAAAGAAGACGTCGTTCAGGCGGAAGCGGCGTTCAGAACAGCGGAGACCGATTTCTCGCGGATGAAGGCCCTTCTTGCCGAACACTCGGTTACCCAGAAGAGTTACGACGATGCCTATGCCCGGTTCGTCGCGGCCGATCAGACATACAGGAAGCTGAAATCCGGTCTCCGCCCCGAGGAGATCGAAGGGACGCGCGTCCGCCGTGACCAGGCTGAGGCGCAGGCGGACCTGCTGAAGAAAAGGGTGAGGGACTGCCATGTCCTCGCCCCCTCCGCCGGCATCATCACGCTCCGCAGCGTCGAGCCGGGCGAGCTTGTGAGCACCGGGATGACCGTCCTCAGGCTTACGTATCTGGACAGGATCAAACTGATGATCTACGTGAATGAAGCGGATCTCGGAAAGGTGCATCTCGGCCAGACGGCCCTCATCAGCATCGATGCGTTCGGGAAAGGGAAGTCGGTCGAAGGAAAAGTCAGCTATATTTCCCCGCTCGCCGAATTCACGCCGAAAAATGTGCAGACGAAGGAGGAGCGTACGAAGCTCGTGTTCGGCGTCAGGATCGAAGCGGAAAATACGGACGGGGCGCTCAAGCCCGGCCTCCCCGCCGACGCCGTCCTCCTCACATCCGGGAGCGCCCGCTGATAGCCCGTGCCGAACGCCGTCGTCACATACGACCTCTCCCGTTCTTTCGGCGCCGTCACGGCCGTCGACCGTTTGAACCTGAAAGTCGAAGAGGGGGCGATGTTCGGTCTTGTGGGTCCCGACGGTGCGGGGAAGACCACGACGATCAGGATGCTCTGCGGCATACTTGCGCCGGGGAGCGGGACGGCGTCGGTTCTGGGGCATGATATCGTCCGCGAATCCGACGCGATAAAGAAAGAGATCGGGTACCTCTCGCAGCGGTTCACGCTCTACGGCGACCTGACGGTGGACGAGAACATCGAGTTCTTCGCGGAGATCAACAGGGTGTATGATTACCGTCCCCGCCGGGAGGAATTGCTCGAGTTCACCCGGCTGACCCCTTTCCGTGCCCGGCTTGCCGAGAAGCTCTCCGGGGGGATGAAGCAGAAGCTTGCACTCGCCTGCACGCTCGTACACCGGCCGCGGCTCATATTTCTGGACGAACCGACGACGGGCGTCGACCCTGTCTCCCGTAGGGATTTCTGGACGATACTCCAGAGCCTCCTCAAACAGGGGATAACGATCGTGATGACGACGCCATACCTCGATGAGGCGGAACGCTGCACCCGCGTGGCGCTGATGAACCGCGGTTCACTCATGCGCGAGGACACACCGGAAGGTATGAAATCCGCGATGGTCGGGGAGATCCTGGAGATCGTCTGTGACCGCGTCCGGGACGCCTCCGCCCTCCTGAAGGGGGAGGAGGAGGCCATGGAAGTCCAGGCGTTCGGTGACCGGATCCACGTGATCGTCACGGCTGCTGCTTCGGGGGAGGAGGCGATCCGCAGGCGGCTGGGACGGGGCGGGATACACGTGACGGGGATTCGCCGGGTCGAGCCTTCCCTGGAAAACGTCTTTATCTCGCTCCTGACACATCCACCCGTTCCGGGAGAGACACGATGAGCGGGAGCGCGATTGAGGTCCGGAATCTGTCAAAGAAGTTCGGAAAATTCACCGCCGTCGATGACGTGAGCTTCGATGTCCGGGAGGGGGAGATATTCGGTTTCCTCGGGGCGAACGGCGCGGGGAAGTCGACAACAATACGGATGCTCTGCGGACTCCTCTCCCCCGGNNTACATGTCCCAGCGGTTCTCCCTCTACGATGATCTCACCGTGGAGCAGAACATCCGGTTCTACGGAGGGATCTACGGCCTGAAACGGGAAAAACTTGAGCAGCGGATGGAGTGGGTGCTCGCCATGGCGGACCTGCGGGGGCGGGAGGGGAGCCTCACAAGGACGCTTTCGGGAGGTTGGAAGCAGCGGCTCGCGCTGGGGTGCGCCATACTTCATGAGCCGCGCATCGTGTTTCTCGACGAACCGACGGGAGGCGTGGACCCCCTTGCCAGGAGGAACTTCTGGGAGCTTATCAACAATCTGTCCGCCGGAGGAATGACCGTGCTTGTGACGACCCACTTCCTCGACGAGGCGGAATACTGCAATCACATCATACTGATAAACGCGGGGAAGCTCATTGCCTCCGGCAGCCCCTCGGAACTGAAGGTCCGCTACATCACCCGGCCGATACTCGAAATCCGGGTCACCGGCGGGAAAATCGTCGAGGCTCTCGAGACCGTCCGCTCCTTCCCCTGGGCCCTCGAGACATCGGTGTTCGGGACGTCGCTCCACGTGATGGTGGAAGAGGAGAAGGAGGGGACCCGTCTCGTCAGGGAGACGCTTGATGCGGCGGGGGTTCCCGTGCGGAGCATCGAGCGAATCGTCCCGTCGCTCGAAGATGTCTTTCTGTATCTCCTCGACAATGAGAGCGCCCGCCGCGGGGAGGAGGCAAAAGCATGACTTTTCCTCTCCGGGCGCTGAAGCCGATCATCCTCAAGGAATTGCGGCAAGTCCGCCGCGATCCCACGTCGCTCGGCATGCTGATGGTGCTCCCCGCGGTGCTGATAATCATGGTCGGGTATGCGCTCAACTTCGATGTCAAGCACACTCCTCTCGTCATCTACGACCAGGACAGGTCTCCCGGGAGCAGGGCGTTCCTTGAAAAATTCAAGACAACGGAGTATTTTGATTACAGGTACGAGGCGCNNATCCTCGTGGACGGGTCCGACGCCAACACCGCGGGGCAGGCGGTGGCCACGGCGACACGATTGACAGCGGACTACGCGACAAATATGGTCGCGGACGCGTTTGCGCTCAGGGGGCGTTCGCTCCCCGTGCCGATCGATTTCCAGCCCCGCATCTGGTACAATCCCGACCTGATTTCGTCGAAATTTCTTGTTCCCGGACTGATAGGGTTCATCATCGTCCTCACCGCGGTCATATCCACATCCCTGACCGTCGTCCGGGAGAAGGAGAGGGGGACGATGGAGCAGCTCATGGTGTCGCCCCTCCGGCCGTTTGAGATCATACTCGGCAAGACGATCCCGTATCTCGGGATCAGCCTGATTGCGGCGACCGCGATACTCATCCTCGGGTACCTGCTGTTCGACGTCCAGGTCCGGGGGAGCCTGCTCCTGCTGTACGCCGCCATCATGATGATCATACTGGGCGGGCTCGGACAGGGGCTCCTCATCTCGACGGTCACGGATTCTCAGCAGGTGGCGTTCATGATTTCCGTTTTCAGTTCGCTCCTCCCCTCGTTTCTCCTCTCCGGGTTCATATTCCCGGTTGCGACGATGCCCCTGGCACTCAGGGTCATCTCCAACCTCGCGGTCAACAAGTTCTTCCTTGTGGTCGTCCGGGGGGTCATGCTCAAAGGGGTCGGCTTCACGGCCGTCTGGGAGCAGTTCCTCTTCATGTTCGCCTTCGCGGCTGTCATGCTCGGCGTGAGCGCGAAGCGGATGCAGAAAAGGAGTGCCTGAGATGAGGGGGGGCTTCGCGGTCATAGGCGAGATGATCCGGAAGGAGTTCTACCAGATAAGGCAGGACAGGCGGATGCTCTTTGTATCAGTCATGGGCCCGTTCGTGCAGGTCATCCTCCTCGGGTACGCGGCGACGACCGACATCAAAAACAGCACGCTGGTGGTCTGTGACCTGGACAGGACGGAGGAAAGCAGGGAGTTTATCCGGGGATTCACGAACACGGCCTATTTCATCGGCCGCTATGCCGTCGAGGCGCCCGGAGCGGTGGACCCGATCATCGAGGACGGGAGGGCGAGCATCGGACTTGTGATCCCGTCCGGGTTCGCGAGGAAGGGGCTCGCCGGCGAAACCGCACAGGTGCAGGTGATACTCGACGGAACCGATGCGAACACCGCGAACATACTCCTGGGGTACGCCGGGCAGATCGTCGCATCGTATTCCCAGCGGGTCACGGCGCAGTACCTGCCTCTGATGCGTGCGGCGAGGATCGGCCGCATACTGCCGGAACCGCGCATCTGGTTCAATCCGGACCTCCTCAGCTCCTACTACATGGTTCCGGGAGTGGTCGCGCTCGTGCTGATGCTGATCACGATGATGCTGACCTCGCTCGGCATCGTGAAGGAGAAGGAGATCGGGACGCTCGAGCAGCTCATGGTCACCCCCATACGGCCCTACCAGCTGATCATCGGAAAACTGATACCGTTCGCGGTCATCGGATTCATCGATGTGGTGATCGTGCTGGCGATCGCACGCTTCTGGTTCGAGGTCCCCCTCGTGGGCAGCCTGCCGCTCCTCTTTGCGCTGAGCGGTCTGTTTATACTCACGACGCTGGGCCTGGGACTCTTCATCTCCACGATCGCGCGGTCGCAGCAGCAGGCGATGCTTATCTCGCAGTTTTTCTTCTTCATACCGTTTGTGTTCCTGTCGGGATTCGCCTTCCCGGTGGCGAACATGCCGCGCATCATACAGTGTGCAACATATGTCATCCCGCTCCGGTATTTCCTGGAGATCGTCCGCGGCGTCTTCCTCAAAGGGGCGGGTCTGGCGGAGCTCTGGGGGCAGGCCCTGGCGCTTCTCGGCATCGGCATACTGATACTCTCGTTGAGCGTCATGCGATTTCACAAGACCATGGAGTAACACCATTCTCGATTTTTAATCCTCCATCTTCCACTTTCCATTATTGTGACTATGGCCACTTCTTTACACCTCGACGACATTCTGTATCCTCCCTTCACGGGATTTCCGAAGCCGGGTCTGGATTTCCTCCGGAGGTTGAAGAAAAACAACAACCGGCCCTGGTTTCAGAGCCACAGGGAGGAGTACGAAGAAAACGTCCGGTTCCCGATGCAGTGCCTTATCGCGGGGCTTGCCGCCCGGTTGCATGACGACGTGCCGGAAGTCGAGTTCCATCCCCGGAAGTCCATCTTCCGCATCTACCGGGACACACGGTTCAGCAAGAACAAGACGCCGTACAAGACGAACATCGCGGCCTCGTTCGAGATGCGGGGGGGGAAGGGGGTTCTGGAGACGCCCGGGCTTTACGTGGGGGTGGGGACGGATGAAGTCTTTATCGGCGGCGGGATCTATATGCCGGCCGGGGCGCAATTGAAGGCTATCAGAAGGAGCATCGCGGAAGCGCCCGGGGACTATCTCTCGGTTGTCCGTTCACCCCGTTTCAGGAAGGCGTTCGGAGGGATTCAGGGAGCGGTCCTCTCCAGAGCTCCGCTCGGCTATCCTCCGGATCATCCCATGATCGAGCACCTTCGCCACAAACAGTTCTTCGTGGGGGTCGAGCTGGAGGAGAGGGCATGCTATGCGCCGAAGTTTCTGGAGACCGTCGCAAAGGTCTTCACCGACACGATGCCCCTCGTCCGCTGGCTGACGCATGCCGTGCGGTGACGTTCCGGGGGGGCGCGCGTCCCGGCATCCGGCGCCGTCTAGGAGGAACGGAGAGCCGTGAGGATGTTCATGCGTGAAGCCCTGACGGCGGGGAGGAACCCCCCCACGATCCCCATCAGCGTCGAGAAAACCATCGCGCTGACGACAATCGACGGGGAGAGGGTGAACCCGAACGCGAGCTCGGAGAAGGTTCCAAAATTGACCGTTGAGATCCGGACGAACGACAGCAGTGCGGCGAGCGCCACCCCCGCTCCTCCGCCGATCACCGCCAGGAACACGGACTCCACCAGAAACGCGCTGAGGACGCTCCGCCGCTGGAATCCCAGCGCGCGAAGGGTCCCGATCTCCACGGTCCTGTTGGCCACCGCGGCATACATCGTGATCATCGCCCCGATCACCGCGCCGATGCTGAAGATGATCGTCACCACGAGCCCGAGGATCTTGATGAAATCGGACATGAGCTTGGACTGTTCGCTGTAATACACCTTCTCGCGTTTCAGCTCCGTGTATTGAGTCCGCGGATCCGACTCGATCTGCTTTTTCACCGCCTCGAAATCGCCGGCGTCCCGCAGCTTCAGCGTGACGGACGAAAACACGGGGCGTCCGAAGGCCGGCATGAGCTGCTCGACGTCCCCCCAGATCTCCGACTCGAAACCGTTGCCCGCGGCCTCGAAATGCCCCACGACGGTCCACAGTGCGTCCCCGAACCTGATCTGCTCCCCGATGCCCGTTCCCTGAAACCTCTTCGCGAGGCTCGACCCGAGTATGATCTCGTGGCTGCCGAACCGGAACATCTGCCCCTCCACGATCCTGACCTCGGGCCGCAGCGCCGGCGCCTCGGGCGAGACGCCCCGCACGGAGATGTTCCCCATGTCGTTTGTCTCTTTCCGCTGGAGGTTGATGATCACCATCACTTCCGTGGACACGACCGGTTTCCCGTCTCCGGATGTCGCGATCGACGGATTCGTCCTGATCATGTTTGCGGCGTCCCTGTCGATCTGGCTGACGAGCTCGGAATTCGCCGATCGCCGGAGCACGATCACGTTGTCGTCGGAGCCGGTGTCGATCATCGTCTGTTCGACGCCGTGCGAGAGCATGAGGACCGCGGCGAAGACGAAGACGACGAGGGCTATGCCCCCCAGTGTCAGGACCGTCGTCAGCCGCCGCGCCCAGAGGCTCCTCCAGGTGTACGAAAGGGGTATTTTCATGATGTCAGTCTATTGATCTGAGTCCGTCAACGATCTTCATCCGCACGGCGCGTGTTGCCGGGAAGAGGGCGGCGGCGACGCCTGCGAAGAGGGCGACAATGACGGCGAGGATGATTGTAACGGTTTCCACGTTGAAGACGGGGAAAAAGGTCGGGAAGGCCTTTGCGAACCCGACCGCCATCGGGAACGTGAGGCCGAGCCCGATCACGCACCCCGTCGAGGCGATGAACATCGACTCGCCGGCGATGAGGCCGATGATGTGCCGCGCGGAAAACCCGAGCGTCTTGAGGACGGCGTATTCCTTCGTCCGTTCCCGCGCAGCCATCACGATCGTGTTGGCGAGGACGAGAAGAATGATGCCGATGATGACGTACGACACCACCTCCAGGGAATTGATGATGGCGCTCGACATCGAAACGAAACTCTGCTGGAACTCCCTTTCCGTTTCGGTCTTCGTGGAGGAGCGGGAGTTCTTGTAGCGGTCATCGACCGCCTTTGCGACGCGCGGCATGTCCGCGGCATTGTGGACGGTCAGGATGTACCACCCGACGAGTCCTTCCCTCCCCGGCGTCTCGACGTGCATGCGCTCGTTCAGGTATTCCCAGTGGAAAAACATCTGCGTCTCGTCCGTCGACTGGTCCTTCCCCCTGTAAATCCCCCGCACCACGAACTCCCACCGTCCCGGATAGATGTCCCCTTCCACCGGTATGAGGTCCCCCAGCTTGAAGCCGTGTTCCCGGGCGAGCTTTTCCCCCACGAGGCAGGCGTTCCGTTCCTTCTTAAATTCAGCGAACTGGTCCGCAGGCACGATGAACTCGGGGTAGACCGAAAAATACGTCTCCGGATCGATCGCGAT
This sequence comes from Ignavibacteriota bacterium, assembly GCA_003161955.1. Classification (GTDB taxonomy): domain Bacteria; phylum Bacteroidota; class Ignavibacteria; order UBA10030; family UBA6906; genus Fen-1273. The sequence goes on from PMND01000070.1 coordinate 15,829, forward strand.
GCGCGGGAAAAAGTTCTTCCAGTCCGCGGCATCCTTGTACACGCCGCCGAACCAGTTTGCGTACGAGACCTCGGTCACTCCGGGGATCTGCTGGATCTGCTGGAGGCAGGAATAGGGGAGAGGGAAAATGAACGAGACGGCCTGGCGCGTGATCATCCTGTTCTCGGACGACGACTGGACGCCGGAGGACCAGGCGGTCACGATCGTCCGCATGAATCCGAACGACATGACGGCGATCGCCACCCCCACGATCGTCAGGAACGTGCGCAGCTTGTGCCGTATCGAGTTCTTTAATACCAGCTTGATGATGAACATGGAATCCCTCAGGTGGTCAGTTCGCCCTTGTCGAGGTGCATCGCCTTGTGCGCCTTTTCCGCCGCGCGCGGATCGTGGGTGACCATCACGATCGTCTTCTTGAACTCCTTGTTCAGGCGGTCGAGGAGGTCCATGATCTCGCCGGCCGATACCTTGTCCAGGTCCCCCGTCGGCTCGTCGGCAACGAGGATCGTCGGATCGGTGACGATCGCGCGTGCGATTGCGACCCGCTGCTCCTGGCCTCCCGAGAGCTGCTTCGGGTAATGGTGGATCCGGTCGCCGAGGCCCACGAGGTTGAGGGCGGCCTCGACATGTTCCCGCTTCTCTTTCCGGGAGAGTCCCGTCAGCAGCAGCGGGAGCTCGACATTCTCGAACGCCGTCAGGACGGGGAGGAGGTTGTAGAACTGGAATATGAACCCGACGTGGCGCGCCCGCCACCGGGCGAGTTCGGATTCTCCCAGGAGATCGATATCGGTCCCGTTGACGACGACTTTCCCGGTGTCCGGGCGGTCGATCCCGGCGATCAGGTTCAGGAGCGTGGTCTTTCCCGATCCCGAGGGACCCATGAGCGCCAGGAACTCGCCTGTGGGGACGTCGATCGAGATGTCGCGGAGGACCGGGATCTCGATCCGGTCCCGCCTGTAGGATTTTGTGACGTGATCGACCCTGATCATCGTGCCGTTCTGTGGCATGCTCATCTCCCGATTGACGTTGGACCCTTATTTCGTTTTCACCTTAGCACCGCCCGAAAGTGTCGCCGGCGGCCGGTTGACGACTGTTTCACCCTGCGCGAGCCCCCCGGTGACGACGGTCTGCGTGCCGAGCCGCTCCCCGGTGCTGACAGCGGTCTCGGTCGCTATCCCTTCGCGGATTGTGAACACCACCTGCTTTCCGTCCCTCCCGGTGATCGCCGTCGAAGGGACCGTCAGTTTTGCCGGGGCGGACGCGGCCGAATCGGAGAGCTCCCCCCCGAGGAACGCCACCTTTGCGCTCATGTCCGGAAGGACCCGCTCATCAAGCCGGCTGAACGCCACCTTCGTCATCACCGTGGCCTTCGCGCGGTCCGCCGTCGGGACGATTTTGTGCACCGTTCCCCGGTAGCGTACGTCGGGGTATGCATCGAGCGTGATTTCGCAGGGCTGGCCCACGCTGACGCGCGTGATATTCGACTCGGAGACATCCGCCTCCACCTGGAGCGATCCCATGTCCGCCATGGAAACAACCGCGCCGCGTGAATTGGCTGACGACGCGAACGGTGCGACAATTTCTCCCACGTCGGCGTCCTTCGTGAGGACGGTGCCGTCGAACGGCGCCCTGATCCGCGTGTATTCCATCGCCACATCCGCCTGTTCGACCGCCGCGCGGGCGGAGACGATGTTCGCGCGGACTTTCAGGTACTGTGACTCCGCAGCGTCAAGATCCGCCTGGGAAGCGAGGTTCGATGCAAAGAGCTTCCTCGTCCTCTCCAGCGTGTTGCGCGTACCGAACGAATCGGCGCGTGCTATCCCCAGGTCCGCCCTTGCCTTGGCAAGCGCCGCCACCATATCCTGGTCGTCGAGCCGTGCGATGATCTCCCCCTTCCGGACCTTGTCCCCCTCCTCAACGCCCAGGTACACAAGTCTTCCTGTCCCCTTCGACGCGACTGCCGCCTTCCGCTGCGCGACGACGTACCCGTTGGCCGCGAGGACGGAATTCGCCTGCGACGGGGATGTCAGGGTCGCGATGGCGGTTTCCACATCGACGGCCGCGCTGAGGGCGCCGCGCAGCGCAAAGAACCCGGGGATGAGGAGGGCGAGCACGGCAAGGGGGATGATGTATTTCCACGGCACCCGCCGGGGGGGGGCCGTCCCTGCGTCACTCCGGTCGATGCGGAGACTTGTGATATCTGGTTTGTCGGCGATCATTCTCAGTGTGGAAACCGATTGCTGTTGTTATACGCTGCAGTATACGGCAGCCTCTCCCGCTGTCCCCCGGGGTATTCGGCGAGTGGTGCCTCTCTGTCGGTGAAGTGCAGGCTTCGCGGCGTCCTGCCGCGGTGCTGCACTATAACGGCGGCGGGTAGGCGAAAGTTTCAGTTCGCGGGTTTTTCCTCCGCGGGTGGTTCAAGCGATTTCTGGTATGCCCAGTCGACATACGGAAGTTCCACGAGTGTCCTCTGGTCGAGCGGCCGTTTGGACCGGTTCATCGATCCGAATCCGATCCCTCCGCTCCTTTCGGCTTTNNTCACCGGGTGTAGGGGGGAGCGAATAGATCGAATAGAGACCCGACCAGATTGCGAACGCGAACCAGAAAAGGACGGCCGCCGATGCGAGGACGAGAAAGGCGATGGTCTTTTTGATCACAGGGGACTTCTCCGCAGCTATAAGGGCAAGAATCCTCTACTATCGGCATTTTTCCGAANNAGACCCGTAAGTGCAAGCGCGTAGAGGCTCCCCGAAAAAAGGAACGTGCCGAACCCGAACGCCCAGGAGGCGCCGATCAGGAGACGGCGCTCCGGGTTTCGGACTGAAAGGCCGCCGAGTCCCGTAGCAATCAGGGCCAGGGCATGATACATCTGGTATCGGACTCCGGTTTCGTAGACCGCCAGCATCTCGGGGGAGAGCATCCCGCGGAGCCCGTGTGCCCCGAATGCCCCGAGCGCCACCGCTACGCCGGCGCTGCATGCACCGGCGGCCGCGATCCGTCTGAAGGGGGTCCCCGCCCGTGCCGTCTCGTTTACGGCGCCTGCCTCATACATGCTCGCTCCGGAGTCTGCTGGTGATGTCTTTCAGGGACGTCCAGCTCTCCAGGAGTTCCGGCAGGTACTCCGACGATGTGACAAACGTCCACAGGTATGCTACGATCGAATAGATTGCCCCGGTCGTAAAATCGTCAAGGTCGAGGCTGATATAGAGGACCACCAGGAATATCCCCAGGAGGACCAGGCGCAGGAGCCCGAAAGAGACCGCCCCCCAGTCGGCAATCCGCTGCTGCGGCAGGGCAAGTGCGCTGAAGTACTCCCGGACCTTCTCCGGGTCTTTCGTCGCGAACACCTCGTAGGTCTCTTCGACGCTGTCGTGAATCTTCTTTTGCAGCGACACGACTGTCCTGTTATAAAACCGGTTGACAATAAGGAGCGGGGCCACGACGAAAAGGCACGACACCGCGATCCGGTAGTCGAAGAACATCAGACCGATCAGTGCCCCTCCGATGGCGATCACCTGCTCGCCGATCTCGGGAATCCTGTACTGGAAAAAAGTAATGAACTCCCTCGAGAGCTGCGCGCGCGCCGCGGTCTGCGAGACGTTGAGCTTCCGCTGCACGGCCGCGCGTGAGACTCTCGTGGCAATCTCAGTGAACATATTCAGGTAGATCCTCTGGTCGACCGAGCGCCGCGCAGTGCCCACACCGGAATTCACGAGAAACGCCGCGACCCAGAGTGAGAGGGGGAGCAGATAGGACGAATCGGGGGTCCCCTTCAGCTTGTCGATGGTGGCGTCGATCAGGTTACCGAAGAGCGTCGGTTCGATGATCCAGGCGACATGCTCGACAACGACGAGTGACAACGCGATGATGATCCCTTTTCTAAACTGCTTGACGATGTCGGACAGGTTGATGCTCGACACACGGGGCTCACCCTTTGCGGCTCGGGGCACGTCTCTCCTGCGCATGTGCTGTTTTTCGGGACCGGGGGGCCCGGCCGAACCAAGGTAGGTTGTGCGGGGGGGAATGTCAATATCGGCATCCGGAGCACCGGCACNNGGGCCGCCCCCTCTTTAGTATATTGGCCTACCGCGAACCTTCTGTCACAGGTGGAGTCCCGGCAATCTGCGATGGTCTCTCCGGCGCTTGATGAGATACTTATCGGTGAATCCGAGGGGACGCGCGCCCTGCGGGCACAGATCCTCGACGTAGCGGAGAACAACGAGGCGACCGTCCTTGTGACGGGGGAGAGCGGCACGGGGAAAGAGCTCACCGCACGGGCGATCCACACTTGCAGCGCCAGGCGCGACGCCCCGTTCGTCGACATCAACTGTGCATCGCTCCCCCCCAATCTCCTGGAAAGCGAGCTCTTCGGGTTCGAGCAGGGTGCGTTCACCGATGCCCGGGCCCGCAAACGCGGGTATTTTGAGATGGCGGACGGAGGGACACTCTTTCTCGACGAGATCGCGGAGATGAGCACCCCGCTCCAGTCCAAACTGCTCCGCGTCCTCGAACAGCGGACGGTACGCCACCTGGGGGGGACGGAGGATCTACCGGTCGATGTGCGCGTGATCGCCGCGACGAACCAGGACATCCGCGCCCTCGTCCCGGAGGGGAGGTTCCGCAGTGACCTCTTCTACCGGCTCAATGTCGTCCCCATACACCTCGTCCCCCTGCGGGACCGCGCCGGGGACATCCCCTCTCTTCTCGAACACTACCGGCTCACGCTCAACGCGCGACTTTCCCGCAACTGCACGGGGTTCAGCGGGGATGCCTTGGAGGCGCTCTGCCATTATTCCTGGCCGGGAAACGTGCGGGAGTTGAAGAACATTCTGGAGCGGATACTGATACTGTATAACCCTTCCGTTATCGAGATCGCCCATCTCGCCCGGGAGGTCTTTTCCCCTCCCTCTGCGGCGGCGGGCCCGTTGCGCCTGACGCTCCCCCCCGAAGGACTTTCCCTCGCGCCGTTTCTTGCCTCCGTCGAGGACGAGCTGATCAGGCTCGCGATGGAACGGACCGCCGGCAACGTCACACAGGCGGCAAGGCTTCTGAACGTCCCCCGGGAGACGCTGCGCTACAAACTTTCGCGCATACTCCCCGCCGGGGGGAAAACCGGCACGGAACTCCGGAGACAGGGGTCTCCCTGAGCTCTCCCGTGCAGGCGTTGCGCGCGGTACTCGAGTCCTTACTCTTCTTTCGCGCGCAGAGTATCCCATACCATGTAGGCGGCGAGGAGGAGGAACATGACAAGTCCGGCGACCTCACCATGGGCGGCCTCCCAGGAAGTGAGGAACCAGCCGGCGACCCCGAGGTGCATCGTCGGTTCCAGGGCCTGGTCCAGGAATTTCAAAAAGGCGACGAACACCCCGAAAAGCGCCCCCCCGGCGATGAACCCTGACGCGATGAGCGTGCCCCGCGAAAACCGGGCGTTGTTCAGTCTCTCGTTCTTGCTCCTTGATGTCACCCACCACGCGACGAGGCCGCCGAAGAGGAGGGGGGTGTTGAGCTCCTGGGGAATATACATCCCCAGCGCGAAGGCGAGGGGGGGGATACCCACCATCGTCAGCAGGAGCGCGATGACGGCGCCGACCAGGTAGAGGATCCAGGGAGCGGGGGTGTTCGACATGAGGGGCTGGATCACCGCGGCCATCGCGTTTGCCTGCGGGGCGACCATGGCGTGCTCACCCTTGAAGCCGTAGGTCTGGTTCAGTATCAGTATCACCCCCCCCACGGTCGCCGCTGAGACGAGGACGCCGAGGAATTTCCATGTCTCCTGCTTTTTCGGCGTCGTCCCGATCCAGTACCCGATCTTCAGGTCCGTTATGAACCCCCCCGCGACTGAAAGCGCCGTGCAGACGACCCCGCCGATGATGAGCGCGCTCACGATCCCGCCCGGCCCCGTGAGTCCGACCTGGTTCAGGACGATGGAGGAGAGTATGAGCGTCATCAGCGTCATACCGGAGACCGGGTTCGTCCCCACGATCGCCGTTGCGTTCGCCGCAACAGTTGTAAAAAGAAACGATATGATCAGGACGATGAGGAGTCCGGCCAGGGCGTGCGCGAGGTTGAAGACGACGCCGGCGTAGAAGAAGACGAAGATGAGGAGGGCGGTGAGGAGTATCAGGAGGATGTTGAAGAGCATCGGGATGTCGGTCTGTGTCCGCACGGCGGCGGAGGGACCGGCCGTCTTCTTGTGCGCGATCTCACGGTAGGCGAGCGAGAATGCGCCGACGATCACGCGCGAGGACCTGATGATCCCTATCAGTCCTGCCATGGCGATCCCGCCGATCCCGATCTGGCGGACGTAATTCCTGAATATCTCTTCGGCGCTCATTGCCGCAATGAGCTTGGTGGCGGAAGCCCCCAGAGGGACCGTGAGGGAGCGGCCGATCTCCGCAAAGAGGGGGACCAGCACGAACCAGGAAAGGAACGAGCCCGCGGCGATGATCGCCGAGTACTTGAGCCCGACGATGTATCCGAGTCCGAATACCATCGCCGACACGTTGACGCGGAACACCAGCTTGATCCTGTCTGCCACCGATGCGCCCAGGTCGAACATCCTGGAGGTAATCACCTCCGACCATGTCCCGAACAGGCTGAACGCGAAATCAAACAGCCCGCCGATCAGTCCCGCCACGACAAGCACGGCCGCCTGCTTCCCCCCCTTTTCGCCCGCGACGAGTATCTCGGTCGTCGCCGTCGCCTCAGGAAAAGGGAGTTTCCCGTGCATGTCCTTCACGAAATACTTCCGGAAAGGGATCAGGAACAGTATCCCGAGGAACCCCCCGAACGCCGAGGCGAAGAAGACCTGGAAGAAGCTTGCAGGGAGGTCGAGGATATAGAGTGCGGGGATCGTGAATATTGCGCCGGCGACGATGACGCCCGAGCTTGCCCCGATCGACTGGATGATCACGTTCTGTCCGAGCGCTTTCCTGGTCTTCGCCGCCGTCGAGAGCCCGACCGCCAGTATGGCGATCGGGATCGCCGCTTCGAACACCTGTCCGATTTTCAGTCCCGAGTATGCCGCCGCCGCGGAGAAAAGAACGGCCATGAAGAGCCCCCAGGTGACCGACCACCATGTGACCTCGGGGGGGGACGACGAGGGATCAAGTATCGGCCGGTAATCTTCCCCCGGGGGGAGCTCCTTGTAGGCGTTCTCAGGGAGCCCGTTGGTGGTGCTGGACGGTTGTTCCATTGGAGTGTACTCCTGTGAAAGGTGATCCGGCGCCGACCCTCCTCCCGGCGGGGGGGAGGGGCGCACGCGCAGGCGGGTGTGAAAGATCAGGAAGAGCTTTTCTCGACCCAGAGCTGGGCGAGGTGGACGACGGTCTCGATAGACTTGTTCATGCCGTCGACGGAGAGCCATTCGGTGGGTCCATGGTAATTCTGGCCGCCGGTGAAAAGATTCGGCGTGGGGAGGCCTTTCTCCGTCAGGCGTGATCCGTCCGTCCCTCCCCGGATCGGCACCCAGACGGGAGTGAGACCTGCACGCTTTGTCGCCTCCCACATGCAATCGAGAACCCGCGGGTCCTTCCCCATGTAGTCCTTCATGTTGCGGTACTGCTCGATGATCGCGAGTTCAATCCTGGCCTTCGGATGGAGGGGCCGGACCTCGGCGATGATCGCCTCGAGTTTCCGTTTCAGCACATCAAGCCCGGCCGTGTTGAAGTCACGGAGCAGGATCTTGAGCGTCGAGCGCGCCTCTTCCCCCTCGATGATGTGGGGATGGATGTACGGTTCGTATCCCTCGGTGGTCTCCGGGGCCGTGTCCCGCGGCATGCGGCTGACGATGTCCGCCATCGCTCTGATGGAGTTCACCATGATGTTTTTCGCGCTTCCCGGATGAATGTTCCTCCCGTGAACGGTAATGACCGCGAGGTCGGCGCTGAATGTCTCCTTGTTGAGCTCGCCGGGCGTATCCCCGTCGACCGTGTACGCGAAGTCTGCTCCGAAGCTCTTCTGATCGAAGAATTTTGTTCCGGCCCCCACCTCCTCGTCCGGCGTGAATGCAACCCTGATGTCTCCGTGCATGATGTTGGGCGATCCGATCAGGGTCTGTATCGCCGTCATGATGATCGCGCATCCGGCCTTGTCGTCCGCGCCGAGGAGCGTCGTGCCGTCGGAGGTGACGATGGACTTGCCGATGTTCCTCTTCAACTCGGGGTTCTCTGATTCCCGGATGACGACGGAAGAGTCTCCCGGGAGTACGATATCACCCCCCGGATATGACGGGATTACCTGTGGTTTCACGTCCGTCCCGGATGCCGAAGGGGATGTGTCCACATGCGCCACAAGCCCGACGACGGGGACCTTTCCCCGGGCTTTGTGGGAGGAAGGGAGGTTTGACGGGAGCGTGGCGGTCACGTACCCGTACTTGTCGATCTGCGCGTCCTTCAGGCCGAACTCCCTGAGTTCCTTCAGGAGGAGGTTGAGGAGGTCGAACTGCTTTTTCGTGCTGGGATACGCTTCCGAATCGTCCTGTGACTGCGTGTCGATTTTCGCGTAGCGGATAAATCTGTCGAGAGCCGGTTCATTCATGTCGTTATTCCCGAAAATTGTGAGCGTCTGGCCAAGATACGAGAATTCGCCAAAAAAGGACAGTCGCGGACTCTCCCTTGACTTTTCAATCGCTTATTTTTACTATCGTTACCAACACACGCGCTCTCTTCCGACACCCGCCGGAGAATCTCCATAAATCCCCTGAAATGATATAGTTTGACCAGGTCCATCGCGGATCACACGTCGAAGGGTGGGTGAGTCTGTTGTTTGACAATAATGTAGAGAAAGATGTATTTTTGTGTAACGGGTCTGTCTTGCAGCAAAAGTATCGATAACAACAATTTCAAGCGCCCATGTACGCACGATTGAACTCGAAAACCGCCGCTCTGGCCGGCAAGTCCTACGAGATTGTCTCGGAAGCGGTCATAGGACATGGACCGGAGTGTAATCTTCTTATCAAGAGCGGAGTCCTTTCGGCGAAGCATGCGCGCATATTTTTCGACCAGAAAAAAGGATCGTACTACCTGGAGGATTTCAAAAGCCACAACGGTACCCTCCTCGATGGAAAGCCCGTGCAGGGGAAAGTCAAGCTCGAGAAGAAACACGTGATCATCTTCGCGAACACGTTCACGTTCATATTCGTTCTCGAGTCCGGGCAGGCGAGCGATCCCCTCCCCCCGCCGCCGAAGGACCTGCCGCCGGAACCGGAGATCCCTCCTCCGCCCCGGCGCCGGCACGCCGAGCCGGCTGGCTCCCCCCCCGTCTCCGGGCAGGCCCCGGAAGCGCAGGCCGTGAAACCCGCCCGCGCGCAGGAAGATCCGTTCGGGCTCGAAGAACCTCCGGCGAAGCCCCGGCCGGCGGAAATAGAAAATGAAGAGACCCCCGCCCGCCTTCCCGAGCCGGCACAGGAGAAGCCCCCGGCTCCCGCACCCCAGGCGCGCGATGCGGCGCCGACGATGCTCATCGACGAAGCGCAGCTTGCAGACTTGCTTTCACTTCCGCGCTTCGTTCTCGAGTTCAAAAACGTCCGGGGGGAGAAATCCTCGGTGGACCTGAAAGAAGGCGAGAACACCGTCGGGCGGCTTTCGACAGGCGACGTGGCCGTCGACGACGCTTCCATCTCCCGCAACCATGCGATAATCACCGTGCGGACCGGAAAGGTGACACTCCGGGATCTCGGCAGCAAAAACGGCACGTACGTTGCGGACAAGAGGATCGCTTCAGACACGGAAGTTGCTCCTGATACACCGATCCGGTTCGGGCTGGTTAAAGCCACGATCCTGAAAAAGAGGGGGAGCCCGGCGTGACACCGGCAACGATGACCAGGAGATGATCCGGCCGTGAGAAAAATCTCGTTCGGCAACTACAGCCATGTCGGTTCCGTCCGTTCGGAGAATCAGGATTCGTTCGGTAAATTCCCCGAGGGGAACCTCGACCTGAATTGTCCGGGGGGCCAGCTCTTTGTGATCGCCGACGGCATGGGAGGGCAGAACGCCGGGAAGGAGGCGAGCACGATCGCAGTGCGGGAGCTCGGGACTGCGTACTATGCGGGGACCGATCCTTCTGTCGTCGGCAACCTCCGGCGCGCATTCTCCGCCGCCAACGAAGCGATCTACCGGAAGAGCGGGACCGGGCCGGAGTACCGCGGCATGGGGACGACGTGCGTCGTTCTCGTGTTGCGCGACGGGCACGCGTACATCGGGAACATCGGCGACAGCCGCGTCTACAAGATCAACCAGCGCGGGATCACGCAGCTCACGCAGGATCACTCCAAAGTCGCCGAGATGGTGCGCCGCGGCATCATCACCCACGAGGAAGCACGGAACCACCCCGAGCGTTCACACCTGTACCGCGCAATGGGCCCGCGCCCGTCGGCGGAAGTGGATTTCTTCGACGAGATGCCGCTCACGTCGAGCCGCCATTACCTCATGTGCACGGACGGGCTCTTCAATCATGTCGAGGACGAGGAGATGCGGCAGATCGTCCTCGCCCACAATCCCGAACGGGCATGCCACCGGCTCATCGAGCTTGCGAACGAGCGGGGGGGAAGCGACAACATCACCGTGCAGGTCGTGCGGGTGGACGC
>PMND01000109.1 GCA_003161955.1 Ignavibacteriota bacterium
AGTATGACGACATCCACCGCGGGGTCGCTCTTGAGGGAGGCAAAGCATTCACGGAGATCGGTTTTCGCCTGAGCATTGATGGCGTTGAGTTTCTCGGGGCGGTTGATCGTGACCGTCGCTATCCGGTCGGCCACCTCTGTGAGTAATGTCGGGTATGCCATGGCTGAGAGGGCGCATGATGAATGAATCGCCGGGCGTTGCACTCCCCGGCCGGAAAGGGACGCTTCACACGAGCTCGACCCTGCTCTGATCGCCGATCATGAACCGGTGCACCCGCGGTTTTCCCGTCGCCTCAACGATCTCTACGTCGTTCCCCAGGATGCTTCCTTCGAGCCGGATCCGGACGTCGGCGATCCTGCAGTCGCGGAGTATGATGCTGTACTCGACCTCGCTCCCCTTCAGCGTCGTATTGTTGCCGATGGAAGAGAATGGGCCGACGTAGGAATCCTCCACAAGGCACCCTTCGCCGATGATCGCCGGACCGCGGATGACGCTGTTGACGATGCGCGCCCCTTTTTCGATCACGACCTTTCCCGCAACGGTCGACCGCTCGTCGACATCTCCCCGCAGGGCAGGGGTGATGTTGTCGAGCACGAGGCGGTTGGCCTCGAGAAGGTCCGTCGGTTTCCCGGTGTCCTTCCACCAGCCGGTGATCTCCGCATACCCGACATTCATCCCTTTCCGTATCAGGTACTGGTGGGCATCCGAGATCTCAAGCTCCCCGCGGGCGCTGGGCGCGATGTTTTTCACCGCGTCGAAAATGCAGCTGTCGTAGAGATAAATCCCGGCCACCGCGTAGTTGCTTCGCGGATGCCGGGGTTTCTCTTCGACAGAGACGATCTTCCCGTCCCTGATTTCCGGTACGCCGAACCGCTCGGGATCCTTCACCTTCGCCAGCGTGAGAAAGCAATTGCACCCGCTCTTTTCAAATTCTTCGATGAACCGTTTCACCCCCCCGACGACCATGTTGTCGCCCAGGTAAAAAATAAACCTGTCTTTCCCGATGAAAGGCTCCCCCAGCGCGACCACCTGGGCAAGCCCCCCGGGGGACTGCTGCGGGATATACGTGATCTTCACCCCCCAGCGGCTCCCGTTGCCTATGGCATCGGGGACTTCATTGCTGTCCGCGTTCACGACGATCCCGATCTCCGTGATCCCCGCATCCGCCGCCGCCTCGATGGCGTAGTGGAGTATCGGCTTGTTGGCGATGGGGATCAGATGCTTGTTGCGCGTGTGGGTGATGGGCCGGAGCCGGGTCCCGCGTCCGCCGCTGGCGATGAGAGCTTTCACTGTCGATTCCCGATTGTTGGTGGGTCCTGTGTATACGACATGACAAGGTTTTCCAGAGCTTCCCGACGTTCCGGCGTGAGAGTCCCCCCTGCAACCGCAAGGCGTATGGTCTCGAGCGTCATGCGAGTGAAATACGGCAGGAGCGCGGGGAGAGACCGGCGCACCGCCTCCAGGTGCTTCGCCACCGTGTCGACGCCGCCGCGGGCAACGGGTCCGCTCAGAGCGGAAGCAGGGGATGTCGCAAAGACATTGAAGATCGTCGCCTCGATGATCGGTCTGAAGGGCCCGGGGCGGGACCGTCCCTCCGGGCGGACTCCGCCGTACATTTCCCGCACCACCGAAAGGAGCACCGTCAGGTGATTGGACGCCACCACGCACGTCGCGTGGTACAGTTCCCTGAATTCCGGGGGAATTTCGATCACATGACCCCGGAGCGCACCGGCGAGCCGCCGGGCCATCCGGAGGCCCGGTCGGGAACCGTCCGCGCCGTACCAGATCCCGCGCGCCAGCGGCACGATGCGCCGCGGGGGAAAACCCCGCGGAAACGTCTGCAGCGGGTGGAACGAGAAGACCCTCGATCCCCGCTCCTCCAGGGGCTTCAGGACCGATGCAGTCAGCATCCCCGAGGCGTGGCAGGCGCCCATCCGGCTGAACTCCAGCCCGTCAAGCCGGGCAAGCGCCGAGGCCACTCCCGCGACTGCGTCGTGCGGGGTCGTGATGAATATGATGTCGGTCTCCGGCGGGATGGCGGTCAGATCGTCCGCATATGTGCGGCACCGGAGAAATGATGCGGCCGACCGGGCCGATGAGCGGCTGCGCGAGACCACTGCGGTGATCCGGGCCCCCTCCTCCACGAGCACGCGCCCGAGGACCGTGCCGACGTTCCCGGCGCCGACGATGGCGACGCGGAGCGAAACGCGGCTTTTCACCGTTCGATTCATCAAAACGCTACCGCACTCAGGTACCCGACAACGCTCCGCCGGTCCCCGGTGACGTCCCCCGAGGTCGCATACTCCATCACCTCGAACCGGGTCGCCCCGAGGCTTTTCAGGGCAGTCATCACAGCCACCACCGGTCCTCCCCCGCAAGCCTCGGCCGCGCCTTCCGTCAGATGGGTCATCAGTGCACGCGGGTCGAACCCGCGGACATCGCCGATCGCCACCGCGTCAATTTCCCGGGCCTCCCTGTCGCTGTGAAAATGCGAAAGATCAGTGCTCGCGATAATCAGTCCCCGCCGGTGATGGAGAAGGCCTCCGAGTGCCCCTCCCAGCGCGAAGCAGGTCTCCGGCGTCTGATGACCGATCACCAGGGGGAGAAACGAGAATGTCCCGAGCGCAGTCTGGAGGAACGGAAGATGGACTTCAACGGCGTGTTCTTCCCCGTGACCTTCCGCCGATGCGAACACAAAGGGGGCCGCCCGTATCACCGCATCGCGGAGGTCCCTGTCGACAGGGACCGTTCCCAGCGGCGTACGGTATGCCTCCCCGTCGTAGACCGACACGCCTTCGAAATACTCACGGTGGCTGGGCGCGACGACGACGACGGTGTCATACCCCCCCCGGGCGAGCCTCCCGTAGGCCCGGGCCGCGGTCGGTCCCGAGTAGAGGTAGCCGGCATGCGGGGCGATAATCCCCATGATCCCGGGAGACACTGCCGGTTCCTCCCCGGGTATCATTCCGGCGATCGTCCGGGAAAGTTCGCCGGGGTCCGCCGGATAAAAGACCCCGGCGACCGATGACGCGCGGATGACCCCGTCCGGAATATCATGGGCGCGCGTGTTTTTCAATCGCAGACCTCAGCGGTGACCGTGCACAGATCCCCCTCCGCCCCGGGCGTGCGGATTTTCCGGCGGCCTTCGCCACGACATTCGCAAGTGGCGGGGGTGACGCGATATACACTATACACACTTTCGTCGTCCGTATTCATGATTTCCTGCGAAGTTCTTTTAACGTAACCAAAACGGGGGTGACTTTCAAGACACGAGACTTCTCCCTGATGATCCTTGATTCTCGGGGAGGCCTTGACTACCTTGAGAACCGATTGAGTCGTGCGATTTCGAAAACCAACAACCAAATCCGTCTTCACATGCCACTGATGGTCAGCATTTCGGGGATCCGCGGCGTCATCGGCGATTCCCTGACCCCCGAAGCAGTCGTCCGGTACGCGGGAGCGTTCGGCGAGTACTGCGGGAAGCGTCATTCTCACGACCCCTCCGTCATACTGGGGCGGGACGGCCGGAGCACCGGCTCGTTCGTCGTCCCGCTCGTCGAGGCCGCACTGATCGCCCGGGGGATTCACGTGAGGGAAATCGGGATCTGCCCGACTCCCACAGTCCAGCTCGCGGTGGAGCGGGGGGGAGCGGACGGGGGGATCGCCGTCACGGCGAGCCACAACCCCATGCAATGGAACGGCCTCAAGTTCATGGCTTCAACGGGGATGTTCCTCGACGGGGACGAAAACCGGGAGCTCTGGCGCATCGCGGAACTCCCGGGAGCGTATGCCGGGTGGGAATCTCTCGGACGTCACACCAGGGAAGAGGAATGGCTCGAGCGCCACATCGACGCCGTCCTGGATCTCGATCTCATGGACACCGGGGCGATCCGCAGCCGCCGTTTCCGGATCGTTCTGGATTGCGTGAACGCGGCCGGAGGGTTGATCGTCCCCCGGTTGCTCGAACGCCTGGGGTGCGATGTCATCCCCGTCAACTGCGACGTCTCGGGGGTGTTCGCCCATACTCCCGAGCCGATACCGGAGAACCTCACCGGTCTCGCCTCGCGTGTGCGGGCCGAGAAGGCCGACCTCGGGATTGCCGTGGACCCCGATGTGGACCGCCTCGTCCTCATCACGGAAAAAGGGGAGCCCTACGGCGAAGAATACACGATCGCTTCGGCGGTGGAGTTTGTGCTCGGACGGCGCGGCGCGCGACGCTCCGGACCTCCCGCGAAGGTGGTCGTAAACCTCTCCACGACGCGGGCGGTGGATGACATCGCCCGCGTACACGGTGCCGAAGTCGTCCGGACGCCGGTCGGAGAAATCAACGTCGCCAAACGGATGAAGGAGACGGGCGCGGTGATCGGGGGGGAGGGAAGCGGGGGCGTCATACTCCCCGACGTCCATCTCGGCCGGGATGCGATCGTGGGGATCGGACTTCTTCTCCAGCTCCTGTCGGACTCGGGGACCACCCTCTCCGGACTGAAGGCACGGCTCCCCTCCTATCAGATCGCGAAGGGGAAAATGGAGCTGGGCTCCGTCTCCCCTGACGAGGTCCTCGGCCGGGTCAGGAGACTGCATGAGCGTGACGGGAAAATCAATACCGACGACGGGCTCAAGATCGATTTTGAGGACCACTGGGTCCACCTCCGCAAGTCGAACACCGAACCGATCGTCCGGATCATCGCCGAAGCGCACACGATGGAGCAGGCTGCCGCAGTGGTCGCGGCATTCCGGGACGAAATCCAGACTCTCGCAGGTCTGCGATGATACTCTGCAGAGTCACAGGGACCATTGTCGCGACCCAGAAATCTGCAACACTGCGCGAGCAGAAGATACTCATCGTCCAGCCTCTTGACCTTGACGGTTCCCCCACCGGTCGCGATATACTCGCCCTCGATACCGTGGATGCAGGGACGGGAGACACCGTTCTCGTCGTCCAGGAAGGACAGGCGGCAGCACAGATGCTCCACCGGAAGGACGTCCCAGTCCACAGCATGATAGTGGCCGTCGTGGACGGCATCGACCTTCCGGGGTGAGGGGCATGACTGTCGATCCCCGTGACATCCTCATCCTCTCCCGCATACCGGGGGTCGGACCGAACCGGCTCCGGGCCCTCCTGACGGGGTTCGGCAGCGCCGCCGCGGTCGCTGCGGCTCCCGCCAGATCGCTTCGCCGGATAGAAGGGATAGAAGAGAAGACTGCGGCCTCGATCGCCACATTCTTCCGCTCGGCTGCCGCCGGCGAAGCAGCCCGGTTCGCCGACGACCAGCGGGCCCGCTCGGATCGTGCCGGGGCCAGGGCTGTGACTCTGTGGGATTCCGGATACCCCCCCTCGCTCAGGAACATCTACGACCCTCCTCCTCTCCTTTTTGTGCGGGGCACGCTTCAGGGGGAGGACTCCCTTTCGATTGCGGTGGTCGGCACCCGCAGACCGAGCCCCTACGGGATCCTCATGGCGGAACGATTCGCCACGGCGCTCGCACAGGTCGGACTCCCCGTCGTCAGCGGTCTTGCGCGGGGTATCGATTCGGCCGCACACGCTGCGTCGGTCCGTTCAGGACACCGGACGCTCGCGGTCATCGGTTCGGGCATCGACATCATTTATCCGTCCGAGAACAGGGGACTCGCCGACAGGATTGCGTTGTGCGGGGCCGTGCTCTCGGAGCTCCCCTTCGGCTCAAAGCCGGACGCCGCGAATTTCCCCCGTCGCAACCGGATCGTCAGCGGCATGTCGCTCGCAACGCTTGTCATCGAGACCCCCCCCGGGGGGGGAGCGATGATCACGGCCGGGATGGCGCTGGATCAGGGACGCGAAGTGTTCGCGGTCCCGTCGGCGGTGTCCGCCACATCGA
Source organism: Ignavibacteriota bacterium (assembly GCA_003161955.1). Taxonomy (GTDB): domain Bacteria; phylum Bacteroidota; class Ignavibacteria; order UBA10030; family UBA6906; genus Fen-1273. Next base: position 5,856 of record PMND01000109.1, read on the forward strand.
GGAGCGGGACCAACCTGCTCATCAAGGAGGGGAAAGCGAAACTGACCGAGACCGTCGAGGACATCCTGGAGGAGCTCGCGCCGCGTCTCACCGGGCTGAACCGCCCCGCCGCGCGCCCGGATGCGGCGGACCTGTCCCTTTTCGAACGCACATTGCTCGATGCACTCGGGGACGATCCTGTCCATATCGACGCGATCGCCGCGGAGGCGCGGATGACGGTCCCCGATGCTCTCGTACACCTCCTGTCGCTGGAATTCAAGGGAGCCGTCCGGCAGATCCCCGGGAAGCGGTTCGTCCGCCTCTAAAGGGCGCTTTCTTGTTGTCCCGGAATTCAGTATTTTATCGATCGGAAGGGGAAACCTGGGGGTGCGCGCATGTTCGAGATAGGGGAAGCGGTGATCGATGACGACGCAGGCACGGTTTCGTTCTGCTGCGATCTTCCTTCCTGTCATGGCGCATGCTGCACGCTTCCGGGCGGACGGGGGGCACCCCTGGAGGACGATGAAGTGCTGGAGATCGAAAAGGCCTATCCCGTCGCGCGGCAATTCCTCGGCGAAAAGAGCATCCGTGCCGTCGCATCCGCCGGACTGACGGAAGGAGTGAGCGGAGACTTCGCCACCCCCTGCCTCGACGGGGAGGAATGCGTGTTCGTGTACTTCGAACACGGGATTGCCCGGTGCAGCTTTGAGCGGGCGTTCGAGCACGGGCTCACCGACTGGCGGAAGCCTCTCTCCTGCCATCTCTTTCCTCTGCGCATCCGTCAGTTCGGGAAGGACTTCATCCGGTACGAAATGATCGACGAATGCGCCCCGGGACGGCGGAAGGGGGAGACGGAGAAGATCCCCCTTCGCGAGTTCCTCCGGGAGCCCCTGATCCGCCGCTACGGCGAGGCGTGGTACCGGAAGTTCATCGGCGAGTGTCACAGCCGGGCAGAAAAGTCACCGTAAGGAATCCATGCTCAACATCTCGCTCCAGCATAAGATGATGATGAAGCTGTCGCCTCAACAGGTGCAATACCTGAAGATGCTGCAGCTTCCCACGCTTGCGCTGGAACAGAAGATCAAGGCGGAGCTCGAGATGAACCCCCTGCTCGAAGAGGGGTTTGAGGAGGAGCAGGAAGCGGCCCAGGAGCCGGAGGTCGCGGAGGAAGCGCCGGACGGGACGAAGGAGGAGTCCACCAAGGACGAGGATTCCTATTCCATCGACGATTTCATGAACGACGAGCTGACCGGCCACAAGGTCCGCGAACCGTACGACAACGAGGAGAAAGAGGAGCTCCCACTTGCCGACGCAGTGCCGATGTACCAGCGGCTGCTGGAGCAATCCGGACTTCTCGACCTCGACGACGAGGAGCTGCTCACGGGACAGGAGATCATCGGCAACATCGACGAGGACGGCTACCTGCGGCGCGACCTGGCGGCCATCGTGCAGGACATCAACCTGACGCACGAGACGCAGATCACGCTGGAGAAGGCCGAAGGGGTCCTCCGGAAGATCCAGCGGCTCGACCCCGTCGGCATCGGGAGCCGTTCACTGCAGGAGTGCCTCATCGTCCAGCTCGAAGCGGACCGTGCCGACCCTGCGGTGAAGGCGCTGGCGCTCCGTATCCTCACCGAGTTCTACGAGGATTTCACGATGCGCCATTTCGAGGACCTCGGCAAGAAGCTTGCGATTCCCACCGATGAACTGAAGAAGGTCATTGAGCTGATCCAGCGCCTCAACCCCAAGCCGGGCGAGGGGGAAATCACCGCCCAGGAGAACTACGTCGTTCCCGACTTCATCGTCATGAAGTCGGANNTATAAAGAGCTGATGTCCAAGAGGAAAAAGAACGGGGTTTCCGCGGAGGCGAAAGACTTCATCCGCCAGAGGTTTGAGGCGGCGAAGTGGTTCATCAGCTCGATCCACCAGCGGAGGGAAACGATGCTGAAGGTGATGCACACGATCGTGGACAAGCAGCGGGAGTTCTTCGAGACCGGCGAAGGCCTGAGGCCGATGATCTACAAGGATATCTCGGAGGTCATCGGGATGGACATCTCCACGATCAGCAGGGTGGTCAACAGCAAGTACGTCCAGACGGACTACGGGGTCTTCTCGCTCAGGCATTTCTTCAGCGATTCGATAAGCACATCGGACGGTGACGAGGTTTCCAACAAGGAAGTCAAGAGGAAGCTGAAGACGCTTATCGACGCGGAAGATCCCCTCAAGCCGCTGAGCGATCACAAGCTCGCCGAGCTCCTGAACGCCGACCGGCTGAACATCGCCCGCAGGACCGTGGCCAAGTACCGGGAAGCCATGCTGATCCCGGTCGCGCGCCTTCGCCGCAAACTCACCTGACCCATAATCTCCACTGGCACATGACCGACATCATCCGCTCCACCACTGTCATCGGCCTCACCTACAACGGGAAGACCGTCATCGGCTCGGACGGGCAGGTGACCGTCGGGGCGACGGTCATGAAGCACCGCGCGAAGAAGATACGGAAGCTGTACAACGGAAAAGTCCTTGCCGGGTTCGCGGGGGCGGCCGCCGACGCCTTCACGCTGTTCACCCGTTTTGAGGACAACCTGGAAAAATACCGGGGGAACCTGGAGCGCGCGGCCGTCGAGCTCGCGAAGGACTGGCGGACCGACAAGTACCTGAGGCAGCTCGAGGCGCTCCTCGCCGTCCTCGACGGGACGACGTCACTGGTCATCTCGGGAACGGGCGAGATCATCGAGCCGGACGACGGCATCCTCGCCATCGGCTCGGGGGGAAGCTACGCGCTGGCCGCCGCGCGCATGTTGATCAAACACTCCGGCCTGCCGGCGAGGACCATCGTGGAGGAGTCCCTCCATGTCGCGGCGGACATCTGCATCTACACGAACGACAACATCAGCATAGAAGAATTGTGAACGACACTCCGGCACCCCCCGACGGTCGGGAGCTCACCCCGCGGGACATCGTCCGGGAGCTCGACAGGTACATCATCGGACAGGACAGGGCGAAGAAGTCCGTCGCGATCGCGCTGCGCAACCGCTGGAGGCGTCTCCAGGTGCCCCCCGGGCTCCGGGAGGAGATCATGCCGAACAACATCATCATGATCGGGCCGACCGGCGTCGGAAAAACCGAGATCGCGCGGAGGCTCGCGAAGCTGGCCGGCGCCCCGTTCATCAAGGTGGAAGCGTCGAAATTCACTGAGGTGGGGTACGTGGGACGCGATGTCGAATCGATCATTCGCGACCTCACCGAGTACGCCGTCACCATGGTGAATGCGGAGCGTCGGGCGGGGGTCAATGAAAAGGCGAAGGCGATGGCCGAAGAGCGGATCCTCGACATCCTGCTCCCCGCGCCTCATCCGAGGCAGGAGGCGGAATTCGAGGGCCCCTCCGGTGCCGCCGCTGATCCGCAGACCGAGGCGACCAGGGAAAAACTCCGCTCACGGCTCCGCTCCGGCGGGATGGAGACGCGGTCGATCGAGCTGGACGTCCCTGCGGGGATGGGGGGCGGGCCGCTGATGCAGGTGATCGGGCCGATGAACCTCGAAGAAATGGGCGTTAATCTGCAGGATTTATTCGGGAACCTGATGCCGAAGAAATCAAAGCGCCGGAAGGTCACGATCGCGGAGGCGCGGGTCCTCCTGACGAACGACGAGGCCGGGAAGCTCATCGATCACGATGCGGCGGTGCGCGACGCGCTCCAGCGGCTGGAGAATTCGGGGATCGTCTTCATCGACGAGATCGACAAGATCGCCGGCGCCAAGGGTCCCGGACCGGACGTCTCGCGCGAGGGTGTCCAGCGCGACCTCCTCCCCATCGTCGAGGGATCCAATGTCAGCACCAAGTACGGCATGGTGAAGACGGACCACATTCTGTTCATCGCCTCGGGGGCCTTCCATGTCGCAAAGCCCTCCGACCTGATCCCGGAGATGCAGGGGCGGTTTCCGATCCGCGTCGAGCTCAGCAGCCTNNGAACGAACAGGTGGAGAACATCGGCGCCCGGCGGCTGCACACGATCATGACGACGCTGCTGGAGGATGTGCTGTTCGACGCGCCTGACGAGCTGCGGGAGAAGAAGATACTCGTTGACCGGGAGATGGTCCGGTCGAGACTCAGGGGGATCGTCGATAACGCGGACCTGTCCCGGTACATCCTGTAGCACCCGGACCTCAGTGGACTTTCTCGTCGGGCATCATCGTCTGAAATCCGAATCCGCCCGGCCCCTCTCCGTGGATCTTGATCTCTCCGAATTTCATTTCGAACTTCCCGATATTGTCCTCGAGAGCCCGGAGGAGCAGCTTCGCGTGCTGCGCAGTCATGATGATCCGTGCATGCACTTTCGCCTTCGGGACGCCCGGAAGGACCCGCGTGAAATCGATGATGAACTCGGCGGGTGAGTGTGTGATGATCGCGAGATTCGAATAAATCCCCTCCGCTTCCTTCTCCCCCAGCTCGATGTTGATCTGCTGTCCCTGCTGCTGTTCGGCCATGCCGTTCTCCTTTCGACTGCTCTGTCGATCACCGGATCAAAAAAAAGTCCCGCCTGAAACCGGCGGGACTGTCGC
>PMND01000165.1 GCA_003161955.1 Ignavibacteriota bacterium
CTCGGACTGGACGTCGAATCCATCCCCGGGAGCGGAGCCGCCGGAGGCCTGGGGGCCGGGTTGATCGCGTTTTGCAATGCCCGGCTGACCTCGGGTATCGACGTCGTTCTGGATGTGACCGGATTCGACGATGCGCTCGCCTCGAGTGACCTCGTCCTCACGGGGGAAGGGCGGATCGATGCGCAGACCCGCTCGGGAAAAGCGCTCTCAGGGATCCTCCGTCGCGCACGAGCCCGACGCGTCCCCGTGGCGGCTGTCGCCGGGAGCGTTGAATGTGCGGTGGAAGATTACATCGGACCGGACGGTTTCATCGCGCTTGCCGCTCTCGACGACGGGTCAGTCCTCCCGGGGGCGGCAATGAAGAACGCTGCACGTCTTCTGGAGGAGAGGACGTATGCACTGGTGCTCACACTCATTGCATGGGAATCATGATCGACCAGATCAAGCAGGTCAACGTTATTGACTACATCGTCATCGCAGGCTATCTGCTGATGCTGACCGGGACGGGACTGTACGTGACCCGGTTCAACAAGAACGCGGATGACTTTTTCAAGGGGGGAGGGAAGATTCCCTGGTGGATCTCGGGGCTTTCGACCTTTGTCGCCGGATTCTCCGCATTCATGTTTGTGGGGGCCGCCGGATACACGTACAGGAAGGGGATCGGATCCGCGGTCCTTTTCACGAGCGCCTTCTGGGGGTACGGGCTCGGGTATTTCGTTTATGCCGCGCGCTGGAAGCGTGCCCGGCTTTCCTCGCCGATGGAATTCCTGACCCGCCGCTTCTCCCAGGGGACCACCTATTACTACACGCTGCTTTCAATTGTCCCGGCGGTGATGGGGCTCGGGCTGGGGATCTATATCCTCTGCATTTTCGTCGCCACCGCCCTGGGGATCATGAGCTTCTCCGTTACGGTCGGGTTCGTCACGCTGAGCGGGCTCGAGATATCGATGATCGTGACCGGAATCGTGCTCCTGATCTACACGAGCGCGGGGGGGCTCTGGGCGGTCATGATCACCGATGTCATGCAGTTCTTCATCATACTGATCGTCACGGTCCTGATTTTCCCCCTTGCGTTTTTCGCGCTGGGGGGGAGCGGGGGGTTCTTCCATGCGTTCACCCGGATCGCCAACGAGACTCCTCCGGGGTACCTCAGTTTCGGCGATGTGGTGAGGAATCCCCTGTTCTACGTTGCCTATCTGTTCAGCACGTTCATCGGCTACAACGCGGCCTGGCATATCGGACAGCGCTATTACAGCGTGCCGACCGAGCGCGATGCCCGGAAGATATCCGTACTCTGCGCGCTCCTCTCGCTGACGATCCCCGTGCTCTGGATCGCACCCACGATGGCCGGGCGCGTCCTCTTCCCGGACATGGCCGGGCTCTGGCCGCAGCTTTCGGAGCCTTCGGAGGCGTCGTTCGTGACACTTGCCCTGTCGCTCCTCCCCAACGGCCTCATCGGACTGACGATATCGGCGATACTGGCTGCGACGATGACGCATACGGACACGGCTCTGAACTACCTTGCATCCATACTTGTCCGGGATGTCTACATGCGGCTCAAAAGGACTTTTTCCAACTCCGTCCCGTCGGAGCGCCGCCAGCTCTTCGTGGCGCGGGTCACGACATTCACGCTCGGGTTCCTGGCGATCGCCACCGCAATCATCGTCCAGCGGACGAAGGGGGTATTCGACTTTGCCCTCCTGTACTATTCCTGGTTCGGGCCGTCGATGATGACGCCTGTCATGCTCGGGTTCCTGTACAGCAAGACCCCTTCCTGGTCCGCGATCGCCTCTGCGACGGCGAGCCTGGCGGTCGTCCTGGTCTGCAACACGGTTGTGGATGTGCGCCCCTACCAGTACGAAGTGAACATATTCGGAGGTATACTGGTATCGGCCGCGGTGTTCTTCCTTTCTGCGCTCTGGCCGGAGAGGGACGCGGCGGCGCTGGAACGAATCGAGGCATTTGCGGCCGATCTCAGGACTCCCGCGACAGGGAAGAGCTCTGTCTGGGACAGGAACGCGCTTCAATCGTATCTCGTCGTCGGGGTTTTGATTGTGGTTATTGGCGGGGCACTCCTGTTGCTTCTGCTCGTCCCGGCGGGGATCGAAGTGCGCACGCTGACATTGATCATGGGAGTCGTAACGATGGCGCTTGGCGGCGCCATGCTCCTGTATTTCAGGAGGCAGATTCCCGCTTCCGGTGAACCCGCGGGGAAAAAGGGATGACGTCGCTCCGACCTGAGAGACATTCCTGACTGAAAGGGGAAACAGATGAACAAACCTGTTCCGGTGGTCATTGTCACGGGGGCCAGCCGCGGTCTGGGGCGGGGGATCGCGCTCCGGCTGGCGGAGCTGGGGTTCTCCGTTGCCATCAACTATGCCGGGAACGCCGCGGCTGCGGCCGAGACCGCCGCGCTCTGCGCGGCGAAGGTGTCGGTCCCCGGCCAGAAGTTTGTCCCGATCCGGGCGGACATCGCCTCGGAACCGGACAGGATTTCGCTCGTGCGGGAAACGCTCAATCTCTTCGGGCGTATCGACGCACTCGTCAACAATGCAGGGATCGGGCCGCGTGTCCGGGCCGACATCACGGAAGCGTCGCCCGCTTCATTCCGCGAGGTTCTCTCTACGAACCTCGAAGGGCCGTACTTCCTGACGCAGGGCGTTGCGAATTACTGGCTGAAGGAGAAACCGGAGCCCCTGCTCCGGCGGGGTTTCGCGGTGATTTTCAACTCGTCGATCTCGGCGCTTACCGCATCGCTGAACCGGGGAGAATACTGCATCTCGAAGGCCGGCCTCTCCATGGGGGCGCAGCTCTGGGCCCTCAGGCTGGCAGGCGACGGGATCCAGGTCTTCGAGCTCCGTCCCGGGATTATGGCGACCGACATGACCGCGGGCGTAAAAGAGAAGTATGACGCCTTGGTCGCCGGGGGGGCTGTGCCGATGCGCCGGTGGGGGGTCCCGGAGGATGTCGGGCTCGCTGTCGGTTCCATACTCGCCGGTGATTTTCCCTATTCGACCGGCGAGATCATCTACCTGGACGGCGGGCTGCATTTGCCAAGACTGTGAGGGAACAGTGATCGCTATCGACACGACAATCGACCTGAAGCGCCTCCGGGAGCCCATTGACGCACTCTTCGCACTCTCGGCGTCCAAAATCAGATCGCTCCAGAAGTCATGGACCCCTTCGAGGGGCGCCCCGGTCTTCACCGTGGGGGGGCTCTACACCTCGCGGGGGTGGACCGAATGGACACAGGGGTTCCTGTTCGGATCGGCCCTCCTGCAATTCGATGCGACGGGTGAGAAGGAATTCCTTCAGATCGGACGGAACGGGACGGTACAGTTCATGGCGCCTCACGTCAGCGCCACGGGCGTTCATGACCATGGCTTCAACAACGTGAGCACATACGGCAACCTCCACCGGCTGATGCGCGAGGGCCGAATCCCCGCGAACGAAGGGGAGAGGATATTCTATGAGCTCGCACTCAAGGTCAGCGGCGCGGTGCAGGCGTCGCGCTGGACGGATCTCGGGAACGGAGCGGGGTACATCTGTTCTTTCAACGGCCCCCAATCCCTTTTTGCCGACACCGTGCGTTCGCTCCGTTCTCTGGCCCTCTCCCACCAGCTCGGGCATGTTCTCATGGGGGAGCGGGACGCAAAGATCCCGCTGCTCGGCCGCCTGATCCGTCACGCGGAGTCGACGGCGAAGTACAATGTCTATTTCGGCGAAGG
>PMND01000039.1:0-3376 GCA_003161955.1 Ignavibacteriota bacterium
GGCTCCTTCGGGATCGTGCGGATGCTGTTCTCTTCCGATTTCCTCCCGTACTCCTCGCTGTAGAACATCTGCAGCTGGAAGAGGCGGGCGAAAAAGAAGAGGAACATCAGCCCGATGACGGCATACATCGTGCGGCGCTTGCCGTAGACCGCGATATCGTCCTGTTGTGCCATGGCTCCGAGGCAGGATGGAAACCCGGGAGGGTGCGGACCGGGTGCGCCGCGTCCTACAAGAGTGCCCGTCGTGCGAACACAAACGTCGGGATAAGTCCGAACGCTGCGGTATACAGCGCGGCGGGAATGCCGTACAGGAGGATCGACTGCCACCAGTGCGCGCCGCTTCCCTGCAGAAAGATAATGAAATAAATGAGATTATGCACAAGCGACACGGCGAGGATGATCAGGATGAAACGATAGGAGCCGAGTGTCTGGAGTGTTTTGTTCTCGCTGAAGAAATATCCCGCCATGAACCCCCCGGCCGTCTTGGCGAGCGCCGCCAGTCCCAGCATGCCGTCATTGCCGCTGAGCAGATCGAGGACCAGCCCGGTGAAAAAGCCCGCAATCGTTCCGGTGATCTGTCCCCGCCGGAGGGCGAGGTAGACAATCCAGATGAGGGCGATGTCGGGGGAGAGTCCCGCAACGGCGAGGTACTGGGCGATCGTCGTCTGGAGGAGAACGAACAGGATTGTCAGCGCGATATCAATGAACGTCTGGCGCATGCGGTCTCACTCACGGGTCCGGTGTTCCAGCGCGATCCGCTCGCTGTCGGGCATCGAGGTGATGACAAACACCTCTTCAAGCCGCGAGAAGTCGACGGCGGGCCTGACCTCCACGGACTGGAAGAGCGAACCTTCCGCTCCCCTGGCCGAGGAGACCACGCCGATCCGGATCCCCGGGGGGAAAAAACTGCTGTACTCCGACGTGATGACGACGTCCCCCGCCTGGACGTCCAGTGTTTTCGCGACATCCTGCAATGCGAGCGCCGATCCCCCCTCCCAGCGGATGATCCCGTCCACCCTGCTCCGTTCGATTTTTGCGCTGACGCGGATGTCCTTGTTGTACAGTATTTGCGCCACCGCGAAGCGGCCGCTTGTGGCGACGATCTTCCCGGCCAGGCCGTTCTCGGTCACGATGGGCATGTCCGCCCGCAGGCCGTTCCGATCGCCGGCGTCCAGCGTCACGGTATTCCGGAGGAGCTGGAGGTTCTTCCCGATCACGTTGGCGGCGACAAAGCCGAATTCCCCCCGCTCCTTCAGTCCGAGAAGCTGCCGCAGCCTCAGGTTCTCGAGCCGGGCCTCCCTGAGCCTGTTCACCTCGTCGGCCAGCGTGAGATTGAGTTCCCTGAGCACCTGGTTCTCGCGCCGGAGGTCGAAATAGTTCGGGATGATCCCCAGTGCATCCTGCAGCATGCCCACCGACACGACGGCGACGGACCGGATCGTGCGGATCTGCGAGTCGTCGTTCAGTGCAAGGAGCGTCACCGAAACGGCAAGGAGCACCCCGACCACGAGGTACTCCTTGAAGAGGAACACGAACTCGTACAGGCGTCTCATGATAGGGACTCAGTAGCGGCGGCTCTTGATGAGCACTTTCGAATACTTGCCGAGATTGTCCAGGACCTTTCCCGTCCCGCGGACGACAGCCGTCAGCGGATCCTCGGCGACATGNNGTCCAGAATATCGGCCGAGAGCTCCGGGGGAGTCCGTTCGAGCGTCAGCTTCACCGCCTGGACGATCTGCAGCACGGGCTCGCTCAGCGCTTCCCGTATCTCGACCGAGCTGGCCTCCGTGGTTTTGGGGATGCCGTTGACAAGGTCGCGCCCCTTCACCTGGATCGTGATCTCCTCCTTCAGGGGCATCGCGGAGCCGACCTCGCACTTGATCGCTTCCGCGGTCCGCTCGCCGATGAGGATGTTGTGGTTTTTCTTGAAGAACTGGATGATCGCATTGTTCATCTCATCCCCGGCGATGCGGACGGACTCTTCGTTCACGATGCCGGAGAGTGCGATCACGGCGATCTCCGTCGTCCCGCCGCCGATATCGACAATCATGTTGCCGACCGGGGCCTCGACATCCAGTCCCACGCCGATCGCGGCGGCCATCGGCTCCGCGATCAGGTGCACTTCCTTCGCCCCCGCGTGTTCCGCGGAATCCCTTACCGCCCGCTTCTCGACCTCGGTCACGCCGCTGGGGACGCAGACAACGATCCGGCGGCTCGGCATCCAGTTGGCATGGATCTTCTTGATGAACTCCCGGAGCATCCCCTCCGCCATCTCGAAGTCGGCGATCACCCCGTCCTTCATCGGGCGGATCGTGCGGATATCGCGGTGTGTCCTCCCGAGCATTTCCTGGGCTTCCTTGCCGATGGCGACGATCCTCTTGGTGTTCCGGTCGAACGCCACGATCGAGGGCTCGTTCAGCACGATCCCTTTTCCTTTGACGTAGATAAGAGTATTTGCGGTCCCGAGATCGATCGCAAGATCTGCGGAGAAAAGCGAGAACAAACCCATAAGGGAGCGAAGACGATTAGTGATAGATCTAGTGGCGAAAGTGCCGTGTTCCTGTGAAGACCATTGCGATCCCGTTGTCATCGGCGGCGGCGACAACCTCTCCGTCGCGCACGGATCCCCCCGGCTGGATCACTGCGGTGGAGCCGGCGTGGACCGCCTCCAGGAGCCCGTCCGCAAACGGGAAGAAGGCGTCGGAAGCGACTGCAGAGCCGTGGATGTCGAGTCCCGCGTCCTTTGCCTTTTCCGCCGCAATCCTTGCGGATTCCACGCGTGACATCTGGCCCGCGCCGACGCCGAGCGTCCTGTCCGCGGCGGCATAGACAATGGCATTGGATTTTACGTGCTTTGCCACGCGCCAGGCAAACCGGAGAGCGTCCGTTTCTCCTTCGGTGGGAGAGCGGCGCGTCACGACACGAAACTCCTCTCGATTCATCTCCCCGGTATCGGGATCCTGCATGAGGAATCCCCCCGGCACGCTCCGGATATCCGGGTCACGCCTTCCCCGGAGATCGGCCCGGAGCTCGACGATCCTCCGGTCTTTCTTCCGGCGGAGGAACTCGAGGACGTCCGGCGGTATGCCGGGTGCCAGAATCACCTCCGTGAACACTTCGTTGATCCGCACGGCCGACTCCATGTCGAGCGGCCGGTTCAGCGCCACGATGCCGCCGAACGCGGACGTTCTGTCGGTCGCGAGCGCTTTGCCGTACGCATCGGCGGTCGTTCCGGCGCTGCCGACGCCGCACGGGTTCGTGTGTTTGATGATGGCTGCGGTCGGCGCGTCGAACTCGGCGACAAGCAGTGCCGCCGCCGACATATCCACGATATTATTGTACGAGAGCTCTTTGCCGTGAAGAGTGCGGAACAGCGA
>PMND01000039.1:3381-6541 GCA_003161955.1 Ignavibacteriota bacterium
GCATCCGTCCCCGGATTTCATCTCTGCGATGACGGCGGGGTACCGGTCCGGGTTCACGATGACCGCCTTGTGGCGGAAATTCTTGGATGCCGACCGGAGCATCGACGGTCCTCCGATATCGATCTGCTCCAGCGCCTCCTCGAGCGTCACGCCCGGGCGCGCGATCGACTCCGCGAAAGGGTAGAGGTTGACAACCACCATGTCGATCGGCTCGATCCCCAGCTCCGCCGCCTGGCGCATGTGGTCAGGGTCGTCGGGGACCGCCAGGAGGGCTCCGTGGATCTTCGGGTGGAGAGTCTTCACGCGCCCGCCGAGGATCTCCGGGAATCCCGTCACATCGGAAACAGTGCGGACATCGATCCCGGCCGCGCGCAGTGCGGAAGCGGTCCCTCCGGTGGAGATGATCCCGACACCCATCTCCCTCAGCGCGAGCGCGAATTCAACAACCCCGCGCTTGTCGGAAACGCTGATCAGAGCGCGACGGATCCTGGGCACGGGACTCTCCGGTGATGCGATTAATTGTGATGGTGCTCGGCGGCTCTTTCGCTCTGCGCGATCCGCCCGATCGCCGCGGGATAAATCTGGTGTTCCGCCGCCAGAACCCGTGCGGCGAGCGACGCGGGAGTATCTCCGGGAAGAACCGGGACCGTCTGCTGCAGCACCACCGGCCCGTTGTCATACTCTTCATCCACGTAGTGCACGGTCGCCCCGCTTGTCGTCTCCCCCGAGGCCAGCACCGCCTCGTGTACGCGCAGCCCGTACATCCCCGCACCGCCGAACCGCGGCAGCAGCGCGGGATGGATGTTGACGATCCTCTTCCGGTATGCCGCGACGACCTCCGGTGGCACCTGCTTCATGTATCCGGCAAGCGCGATGAAGTTCGCACCGTGATCACGCAGCGTGGAGAGGACCGTGTCGGCGAACGATCGTTCGTCAGGAAACTGTTTCCGGCTCAGATGGATGGCGGGGAGACCGTTGGCCCGGGCGATCCCGAGTATGCCCGCACCGGAGTTGTTGCTGAGAACCAGAGAAATCCGGGCGGCGGGGAGATTCCCCTGCTGAATAGCCGTCAGGATCGCCATGAAGTTCGATCCGGCTCCGGAACCAAATACGGCGATGCTCAGCATGCAAAAAAATACGACAATTTTGAAAGAAATTCAAGGAGTGGCGCCCTGGACCGGAATATGCCGGCAGGAGAGTCAGGCGGTCGCGGGCTCCAGGAGTGTTATCACCCCCTTGTCGGCGTCCAGCCGGGCCCGTATTCCGACAGGGACGGTCACCATCCGCTTTTCATGGCCGATCGGGAACCCGGTCATGAAAGGCTTTCCCGTGTTTTCCGCTGTTCCGGCCATGATTGCGTCGAGGGAAAGAGAAGGGGTGGAAGCGTCTCTGGGGAGGCAATCGGTGAAGCGTCCCACGGCCACGCCGCTCGAACGGGAGAGGATCCCGGCGTTTCCCAGATGCATCAGCATCCTGTCCACGCGGTAGGGATCCTCGCCGATCTCTTCGAGGAAGAGAATTCCTCTGCGGATGTCCGGCATATACGGCGTCCCGAGCAATGAGACCAGGAGCGAGAGATTCCCCCCGAGCAGCCGCCCTGTCGCCGTTCCGGGGTACATCACCCGCGCGGTGGATTCGTCTGCAAGCGCGAGCGTCGCGTGCCGCTCCGGCGACGTAAGAACTCTCCAGAGAGACTCCTCTGCAAACGGGTTCACGTCACCGGAGAGATCCACCGCGAGCATCGGCCCGTGGTACGTCACCAGCCGGCACTCTCTCCAGATCGCAAGCGCAAGCGCGGTGATGTCGCTGTACCCCACGAGGATCTTGGGGTTCCTGGCGATGATGCGGTAATCGATACGGGAAAGAAGCCGGGGGGTGCCGTACCCGCCCCGTGCGCAGAAGATTCCCCTGACTTTTCTGTTTGTGAACATTGCGTGTATGTCCTGCACCCGCTCGTCGTCGGTGCCGGCAAGATATCCGCTCCGTTGCAATGCGTTGCGGCCCACCGTCGTCCGGTACCCAAGCCCTTCGAGATACCGCACCCCCCTTTCGATCCGGGATGGATCATGCACCGGGCTCGCCGGACAAATGACACCGATCAAATCCCCTTTCTTCAGCCGTTGTGGAACAAGCACATTCATGGATGTTCCCCTCATTATAAGAGCAAGCGTGAAGATAGGTTTTTTTTACTACATTTGGAAAACATTCAGCCCCGGCATTCCGCCCAATATGCCGCCCCGGCATACCGCCCCGGTATACCGCCCCGGTATACCGAATGACCGGGATTGTCCGTATATTGCCCTCATTCATCGAACAACACGGGAGGTGTGTGCTCCGACGCTGTGTCCTGCCGCTTGCGCTTCTGTTCATTCTGATCACTAATGCGCCGGGTGCCCCCGGGGACGGGGGATCGCCGGCAAGCGTCCTCATCGTCGTCGAGGGGGGCACCTCCATGAAGAGCCCTGCCATCGCCCGCGGGCGGGAGCTCGCGACGCTTCTCGGGCACTTCAACGCAACGAGCCGCGTTCTCGGCGTGAACGAATACGTCCCGCACACGTTCTCCCGGTACGATCTTGTGTTCTTCATCGGTTTCAATGCCGCCTACACTCCCCCGGCGAGGTTCCAGGACGACGTCCTCTCCTCCACCACGCCGGTCATTTGGATGGACACCGGGTTCCGTGAATTCTCCTCCCGGCCGGAGGTGAAAAAGAAATACGGGTTCAGCGTTTCCCACATCGACTCCCTCAGCGTCTTCGACGTCGTCCGCGCCGGCGACCTCACATTCACGAAGGGGGAGCCGAACATCAACATGATCGAAATAGCCGACAGGAAGAAGGTGACGGTGACGGCCACCGCCGTTTCCTCGGGCAAGCGCTGGGAAGTCCCCTACATGGTCCGCTCGGGGAATCTCATGTACATCGCAGACTGCCCGTTCGCCTCTGCGACGGAAACCGACCGGTACCTGTACTTTGCCGACCTGCTCCACGACCTCCTCCGGCAGCCTCACGAGATATCTCACACGGCGCTGATACGGATCGAGGACGTCAACCCGCTTGAGAACCCCGCGAAACTCCGGGAGATTGCCGACATTCTCTCCTCGCGCAGCATCCCCTTCCTTGTCGGTGTCATCCCCTTTTACGTCAGTCCCGGCGAAGGAATC
>PMND01000086.1:0-6274 GCA_003161955.1 Ignavibacteriota bacterium
GCAGACATGAAAACGAATGCCAGTGGCTGCGCAAGAATGTGATAATAATTGAACGACGCGTACGCCGAGAGATAGAGTATCGCAATCCCGGCCCCGACAAGCCCCTGTGCAAATATCTGGAAACCGCCGGACGCGCTCCGGGCCGCTCCCGCAAGCAGCGCCAGCCCGAGAAGGACGCCAATCACGACACGAACCGGCTCCGTAATCCAGTCATTCGCAAATGCGTACTGGAGGAAGAACCCGACCCCCAGGATCAGTGCAAGCGCACCGATCCGGTTGAGGAGTTTCCCTCCGATCAGGGCTTCCCATTCCTCTTTTGTACGGGATTTCACGGGAGGGGGAGTCGCCGTCGCGGCGGAGACGGGGGGTGTGACCGTAGCCTGAATTTGATCCCGGGAGAGAGCGGGGACTTTAGATCCTCCGCCGACACGCGGCCGCCGAGGCGGAAGGCGCTTCCGGAGGCTACGGCCGGATTCCTTCGACATCACAGCATTTGTTCTTCCCGATTCCCGGATCGTCTTTTCGAGCTCCCCGACGAGACCGAGAGCCGTTCGAAGCCTCTTCTCCAGATCCGCGAGGCGCGTGGAGAGAACGCTCATCCGCGCGAACACGATCGCCAGCGCGACAATGACGATCAGGACACAGAACAGAAGGAAAGCCACCATGGGGTCCCCGTCAGGGTAGGGAATACGAACGCCGGAAGATCATACGCAAAGATAGTTTTCTCGTATCGGAGAATCAACGAGGAGGGAGGACCCGTCCCCCTTTTTCCGCATATTCTTGCATATTCGTCGCATACGCAGTATATTTAATTAAATCAGTTCATTGAGAAAGCCTCCCGTCCGAATGGATGCGGAGGTTTTTGTTTTTTGGGTTAGAACACTGCAGATTGCTTCGACCCGCCTTCGGCGGGTCTCGCAATGACGGGGGAGGCNNGGCTCGATGACGGAAAGGCAAGCATGAGTCCAGGGGAAGAGTTATATATATGTTCACGATATCCTTCACGATCTCTATCACGATATCTTTCACGATATTTAAGGATGACCCGATTGATGCGTGCCGGATACAAGACCGCTTTCCCTCTCCTGATGCTCCTGACGCTCTCCCTGCAATCCTCCTCCTTTTCCGACGACATACTCAGGAAGAAGATCGCCCAGATGTTCATACTGGGGTTCAGCGGGACGACGCTTTCCGATACGATCCGCGCTGACCTCGCCGCGCGGAACCTCGGCGGAGTGATATTCATGGGAGCAAACTGCGCTTCGCCGGTCCAGATACAGAACCTCACGGCTGCGGTCAGGTCGTCCGCCCAGACCCCTCCCTTTATCGCAGTTGACGAGGAGGGGGATCTCGTCGCCCGGCTCAACGCAGGGAACGGGTTTTCAGCGACCGTGAGCGAATACCAGCTCGGGACGGTTTGGCATTCCACTGACTCGACCGCACATCAGGCGGCGACAATGTCCGGGTGGCTACGGTCCAGCGGATTCACGACCGATTTCGCCCCCGTCGTGGACGTGAACGTAAATCCACAGAGCCCTGCGATCGGAGCGCTCGGCAGGAGTTATTCGAGCAACCCGCAGACAGTCGCGCTGCATTCACAGGCGTTCATCGACCAGTTCCACGTCAGGGGACTCATGACGACGCTCAAGCATTTTCCGGGGCACGGGAGCGCGACAACTGATTCCCACCAGCAGCTCCCCGACATCACGGGGACATGGGCCGATTCGGAGCTCATTCCTTACAGGTCGCTGATCGGCTCGCACAGCGTGGATATGGTGATGGTAGGGCATCTGTACAATGCGCACATCGACAGCCTGTACCCGACGTCTCTCTCCAAGCGGGCGATCACCGGACTCCTGCGGGATACGCTCGGATACCAGGGGGTCGTCATCACGGACGACCTGTACAACATGAAAGCGATCACCGATCTCTACGGAAGAGAAGAAGCGGCTTCTCTCTCGATAAATGCGGGGACGGACATTCTGCTGTATGTGTCGAACCTGATGGAAAACGGGACATCGCTGCTGCATCATATGATCGACACGATTGAGGCAAGGGTCACGTCGGGTGCGATCCCCATGAGCAGGATCGATGAGTCATATCAGCGGATACAGGCACTGAAAGCACGCTACATTCTGAACAGTCTCAGCCCGCCGCTCACCGGGCCGGGTGTCCTCCCAACCCGCGCCACGCTCGGGAACTACCCCAACCCGTTCAACCCGGCAACGGTTCTTCGTTATGACCTCCCGCAGAAATCCCGCGTGCACCTGGCGGTATACAATATGCTCGGGCAGCTGGTGGGGACGCTCGCCGACGGGGTGGCTGACCCCGGCACGCACGAGATACGGTTCGACGGGAACGACAGGGCCACGGGTGTGTATCTCGCCCGCCTGGAGGTACGGCCCCTCGACGGCAGTGAGGGGCACACGGTGACAACCAAACTGATCCTCATTCGATAATCTCAGGCGATAATCCCGGGCGGTAGCCCGGGACGACAGCCTCAAGCATAGTCTGGAGCGCCAGGAGCCAGGCGATAAGGCTGCAAAAACGGATCGGGAATGTTGTTTCAACGGGGATCTTGCAGATTGGCTCTCAACTCGTTAGTTTAGGTCCGGCACTTGACAGCCGGTGTCAACGTGAAGACGCGCCAGATTTCGTTATGCCTCGCTGTTTCCGTGATCGCCCTCTGCGTACAGGGATGCTATCATATTCTCGCGACGCAGGAAACCCTTCTGGAGGATTCCGCGGAGGAGAAGTATGAGAAGGGGGACTTCGCCGGTGCGATCAGGGATTACAATAAGGCAATCGGGCTGAACCCCGGATACGGCGTGCTCTACCGTGACCGGGCGCTGGCGAGGGAAGCCATGGGAGACTTTACGGGCGCCATGAAGGATATGGACACCGCAGTCGCACTCCGGCCGTGGGACCTGGAGATGTCCAGAATCAGAGTGGAGGCGCAAATCGCCATACTCGATTCGTTGCAGAGCCCGGCAACAAATAGTGCTGCAGCGGACAAGGTTCTCCTCCGGATGCAGATCGTCACTGCCCGGATACGCATAATCGAAATTCTCGACAAGTTGATCCGTCTGCAACGGAATTATGGCGAGGAAGATCCTCAGGCGTACGGAGACCGGGCCAGGTTGCGGTTTGACCAGGGGGATGCGCGCGGCGCGATAGAAGATTTCGACGAAGTCCTAGAGATGGACTATAACGCCGAGTGGGCATTCTATAACAGAGGCCTGGCCGAGGCGGTACTGGGGGACGATCCCGCGGCGATACGGGATTTCACCCGGGTTCTGAAAAACGACGACTCGGACGGGGAGGCATTCTACCAGAGGGGTTTGGCACGGATCCATGCGGGGGATTATGAGAGAGGGTGTTCTGACCTCAGGCGCGCAAGGGACCTGGGGGTGGAAGAGAGTGAAAGTGCAATGGAAGAAATGTGTCAGTGAAGGAGAAAAGCACATGCCGATGAAAATTTTCGTTGCCATGATCATGCTGTTGCCGGGTTGGGGACTTCGCGCAGCCGACTGGCCGCGCGAAATCGACAGCCCGCAGGGTACGATTACGATCTACCAGCCCCAGATCGATTCCTACAAGGGGAATTCCATGAGCGCCCGGGCAGCAATCTCCGTCACGGCAAGAGATGCGACCGAACCGGTATTCGGCGCAGTCTGGCTCGACTGCCGCGTGCTCACGGACCGTCCGACCCGGACCGTGAGGCTCCTTGAAGTGAAGGTGAGCCAGATAAAATTCCCCGAAGGGAAAGACGAGGAGACCGGGGCAATATCGAGAACGGTGGAGGAGCAAATCCCCGGACTCGACCTCACCTTCTCCCTCGACGAGCTCCTGGAAAGCCTCGACACCGCGCAGAAGGAGAAGGAGACTTCGAAAGAAATAGAAGTGACTCCCCCCAGAATCATCGTGAAGGACCATCCGGCCGTTCTCGTCCTCCTGGACGGGGACCCGGTGTTTGTTGATGTGGAAGGGACCTCTCTCAGGCGCGTCGCCAACACCCCGTTCTTCCTTGTGCAGGAAACAGGGAGCGGCATGCTTTATCTCAAGGGTGGGGAGATCTGGTACAGCGCAAGAGAGATCACGGGTCGCTGGGAGGTGACGGGAACCCCTCCCCGGGAAGCCATTGACCTCGCCGCGAAATCGGCATCCGACGCACAGGCGGGGGAAGAGTCCGGCGCAAATGACTCAAAAGCGAAAACCGGGAAGATACCGGAGATCGTGGTGAGCACAGTACCCGCTGAATTGATCGCCACCGACGGCCCGGTCCAGCTCTCACCCATCAAAGGGACAGGGTTGCTGTACGCCACCAACACACCGAGCAAGCTGTTCCTTGCCGTTTCATCGCAGGACTATTATATACTCATCTCGGGGAGATGGTATACGGCCCGGAAACTGGATGGACCGTGGTCCAATGTCGCATCGGACAGGCTACCGGCGGATTTCGCCAGTATCCCGCCCGGTTCGGAGCGTGATGACGTCCTTGCAAGTGTCGCGGGTACCGTTCCCGCAAAGGAGGCCGTCCTCGATGCGCAGATCCCGCAAACGGCTGAAGTGGACAGGATGCAGGCTTCAAGCCAGGTGCAGTACGACGGTGATCCGCAATTTGAGCCGATTGAGAACACGGAGATGGGGTACGCCCTGAACTCCTCCACCGCCATCATACGCGTGCGGGGCCGGTACTACAATTGCGACAAGGGGGTGTGGTTTGAGGGGCCGACACCGAACGGTCCATGGGGGGTCTGCATCGCCGTCCCGCCAGATATCTATACAATCCCTCCCCGGTGCCCCGTGTATTACGTCCGGTACGTCCGCGTGTACAGCTACACGCCTGAAGTCGCCTATGTCGGATACACATCGGGGTATACCGGCTGCTATGTCCACGGGGGAACAGTTGTCTATGGAACAGGGTATTACTACCGTCCCTGGTTCCGCAGGTCATACTTCCCGCGCCCGTGGACATGGGGCTTCGGAGTCCACTATGATCCCTGGACCGGATGGTCCATGGGCTACTCGACCGGCTGGTGGCGGCCGAGGGGATGGTTCGCGTTCAACAACCGGGGGATGGCGCACGAGGGTTGGTGGGGTCCTGTCGGCTACCGGCCGGTCTATCGGCCGTTCGCCGGTCCCGTTTACCGTGAAGGGTATCACCCTGTCTACCGCCCGCTCCTTCCCGAGCGGTCTGTGCGCGGACCCGCGTATGGAGGGTCACGCTCAACCGGTCCAATCCGGAACACGACGCTCTATGACCGCTGGACAAGGGGAGTAACGCGCCCCACATCGGGAGACCGGCCCCGGCAGGCGATCGACATGGTCAGGCCGGAGACCCGTCCCGCTCCCGCGGTCGCGCCACCCGGTGTTGCGCGTCCCGACGTGCGGCGCACCCCCCGGGCTTCGGGAAGGGCGAATGACGTCTATACGACGCCCGAAGGAAACATTGTCCGGAAGACCCCGCAGGGATGGCAACAGCGGGACCGGAACACCTGGAAAAAAACGGATGACGCGCCTGCGAAAACAGGTGTGGACCACGATTCGAATGTTCGTCAGAGGGGAGCTGAACGATCGTCGAGCTTCAGGAGGCCGGCCCCGGGACGTCCGGCGCAGAAAGAGCCAAAGCCTGATCGTGACAAGCGGGGGCGCTGACCCGCGCAGACCCCGGCCATTTCGTTAATCCCATCATAGAGGAGAATCGCCATGGACAAGAAAGCCTTCATGAACACGCTCTCGTCGCAGATCACCGAATGGCAGAAGGAGCTCGCCGATCTGAGCGCCAGAGGGGAGCAGGCGGGGGAAAAAGCAAAAACGGAGATCCAGAGCCAGATCAAAGAGCTGAATTCCAGGCTCGATGACGCCCAGGGGAAACTCAAACAGATCCAGGCCGTGGGACCCGACGCATGGGAGGACGTCCGCGAAGGGTTTGAGAAGAGCTGGACAGAGATGCGCGGGGCGTTCAAGAACGCATTCGCGCGGTTCAAGCACTAAAGAACGGTCAGGCATAGGGGGGCGGGACCCGGATCAGGGACCGAACCATGGAGCAATCATCAATGCATGCCAATGCACCAGAGATGAAGCGGGGGGTGCATGAACCGCCACCCGCGGTGACGCGGAACGGGTGGCGGTACCACCACCTGGGGATCCCCACCGACATCCCGCATCCGGGAGAGGAATATCTCGAACACCTGAAGGTGCACGTTTCGGGTTTCGAGACGAGCCCGTACGGGATCGAGTGGATGAGATTCGACCCGGATTGCCCGATCGC
>PMND01000086.1:6295-8996 GCA_003161955.1 Ignavibacteriota bacterium
TCAGGAGGGTTCCGCGTGGATTGTCACGCGGCGCAGCTCTTTGAGGCGGTCGTATAACCGCTTTTCAACCTCGCTGACGATTTCGTGTATTTCGCCGAGTGTTTTCCCCCGGTCGAAGCCGCAGGTCACCGAAAGGTTGTACCTGTCCCCTATCTTCAGGAGGTTCACGTCTGCAAACCGGACGACCCGCTTCTCGTTCCGGATGCACTCGCTGACACGCTCCCGGAGGTCCGCCTCCCTCCCCGTCTCCTCCCCCACTTCGCTCGTCTCCGGTTGGTATTCTTCCATGTGGATCGTCACCTTGTCCACGACGGGGACCCTGTCGCGGATCTCCCGTTCGATTTCCGTGGTGATGTCGTGAGCCTCGACAAAGTCTTTCTCCTTCGAGAACTCGACGTCGAATTCCACCTGGTACCGGTCGTCCCTCTGGTGGACCTCGAGGTGGTGGGGCGCGGCCAGGCCCCTGGCAAGTATGATCATCCTGATCCGCTCTGCGATCGTCTCGTCGTTCCGCTCAAAAGGCTCGCCGTGCACGATCACATCCATCTCGGGATAGCGGGAACGGACTGATCGTTCAATGTTGTCCATCACATCATGCGCCTGATGGAAGAGCATGGTCCGGGGAATGGCGACCGTGGTGTCGAGGAACATCTTCGAGCCCGACTGGCGAAGCCGGATCCCCCTGATCTCCGAGACCCCCTCCACCCGCCTCATCACTGCATGGAGCTCTTCTTCCAGACCTTCCGGCATCCGGTCCATGAGCGCCTCGATGGTCCGCCTCCCCATCCTGTAACTCACCACAAGCACGAGCGCCGCAACGACGATGGCGGCAACGGCATCGACAAGGGGCTGGCCGAGACTGACAAATACCAGCCCCGCCAGCACCACCAGCGAGCTCCAGACATCGCTGGAGAAATGCAGGGCATCGGCCTCGAGCGCCTGGCTCCGGTGCTTTTTCGCCGCCCGGTTCAGCGCACGGGACCGGCTGAAATCGATGATAATGGAAAGGACGATGACGCCAAACCCCCACATGCTTGCTTCGACATGCGCTGTCCCCGAGACCAGGCGTTCGACCGCCTCCTTGATGATCCAGACACAGGTCGCGACAAGCAGGAGGGTCTCAACGAACGCCGAGATGTTCTCCACTTTTCCATGGCCGTACGGATGCTCCTTATCCGGGGGCCGGGCCGCGATGATCACCGCCACAAGCGTCAGGACCGCGGCAAGCATGTCGAGCCCGGAGTGCGCCGCCTCCGAGAGGATGCCCAGGCTGTTCGTCTTCAGTCCAACGACGAGCTTCAGCCCCGTGATAAAGACGGCCGCGAGCACCGAAGAGAGGGCCACGCGCGCTTTTTCCCGCGTTGGATCGCTTGCCGACATGAGTTTTCCCGGAGATTTGGCCCAATATAGGGAACGCGGGAAACTGAAGCAACGAGGATCCGCACGTGTCCAGTCTCCCCATGTGACCAGGCCGCCTCCCGTACAGCCCTGGGACAGATGGGAACGATAGCCGGCAGGTGACTGTTTATCCGGAACAATGTCCTGTTTTCGATCGGTCATCCACGACCGTCGTTCTTTCTCAACCACCATCGGAGGCGATATGAAAAAAATTGCTCCGGCTTTCCTGTTCGCGCTGGCTCTCTCTTTCCCGGCGCTGACGAAGGCCCAGATTCCAAACGCGGGGTTTGAGACGTGGGCCGGAGGCGAACCCGTGGGGTGGGTCACCACCAACTACCCGGGCTACTGGGTCCCGGTGACGCAGACCGCCAACGTCTATTCCGGCTACTCGGCGCTGCAGGGGACGGTCATTGATTACTACGGGTATCTCTATCCCCCCTTCATCTATTCGGGATTCGCGGCCTCACAGCGCTATGCGACGTTCAGCGGATGGTACACGTTCGCCCCGGTGGGGGGCGACAGCCTGTACGCGTGGCTGGCAATGTTCAAATCGCACAGCCCGATAGGCTATGCGGTATTCAGCAACAAGACCACAATGGGCGGTTACACGCAGTTTACCGCCACGGTCAATTACGTCCTGGGCGGTGCGCCGGACAGCTGCGCCATCTGGATCGGGATCGCCGGATCAGGCGCCAACAAAGGCACGGTCCACGCCGGTTCTATATTCGCTATCGACGATCTGTCGCTTTCCGGGACAGCAACCGCTGTTACGCAACAATCGACGCAGCCGGTTGCATTCGCGCTGAATCAGAACTTCCCCAATCCGTTCAATCCCAGCACCTTGATCAGGTACCAGCTCGCCGGTGCGGGCTCTGTGAAACTGACGGTGTACGACATACTCGGACGCGAGGTAGCCACACTCGTCGACGGGATGCAGCAGCGGGGGGCGCACGAGGCCCGGTTTGACGCGGGGGGACTCTCAAGCGGAGTCTATCTGTACCGCCTTCAGACGAGCGGGTTCGTGCAGCAAAGAAAGATGGTTCTGCAAAAATGACGACGATACCCGCGTGGTACCGATGGACGCCGGTATACCCTTAAGAAGGGGGAATTGAATGTGGGGGGGCGTTCCCTCCCACAAGCTTGCATTATGAGTATTTTTTTCGTTCCAATGTGCATGGTCTGACGCGTCTTCACAACCACACATTGGAGGGGGTATGGTCAAAACTGCTCTGGTTTTCCTTTGCGCGCTCGCCGTCCTGTTCCCGGCCCTGACGGAGGCCCAGATTCCAAACCCGGGGTTTGA
>PMND01000105.1 GCA_003161955.1 Ignavibacteriota bacterium
TTGATGATCCACGTCAGAATGCGCTGGTAGATCGTCCGCCCCTGCTCTACCAGCGCCACGATATTTGTCAACCCCGGTTCGGTCAGAACGACGCTTGCGGCACCCTTGGCTACGTCGGTTGCGGTGCTGACGGCGATGCCCACCTCAGCCTGGCGAAGCGCGGGCGCGTCGTTGACGCCGTCGCCCGTCATGCCGGTCACATGCCCCGCAGCCTGCAGGTGCTGCACTACGATGTACTTGTCCTCCGGATACACTTCGGCAAAACCATCGGCGCCCGCCCACGGGTCAGCCGCTTTGTCGCCGGCCTGAGCGCCCGCAGCTTTCAGGTCCGCAACGCGCCGGATATCGGGCAAGCCAACCTCGTGCGCGATTTCACTCGCGACCGCCAATGCGTCGCCGGTCAGCATCTTTACCGGAACGCCCAGCTCCCGCAGTTCGGCGATAAGTTGTTTGGCATCCGCCCTGGGCGGATCATAGAGCATCACCAATCCGAGCAATGCCGGCGTGCCCGTCTCGGGGCCGCGCGCCACCGCCAGCGTGCGATATCCCTTCAGTGCCGATTCGCTGACCTTCGCCTCCAACCCATCGATCGCCGGAGGCTGAAGCCCACAGGCCTCGGCGACCGTTCGCACGGCGCCTTTCATCATGCGTAGTCGCTGACCGTTCTGCTCGACTACGGCTTCCGTCCGACGGTTTGTCGCATCAAACGGCGCGAACGAAACTGGCGTGACCGCGGGCAGGCCGCCAAAGACCTTCCGCTCCTTCGCTATGGCAAGGAATGCCCGGTCAATCGGATCCTGATTGGCTTCCTGGGACGCAAGTGCGCCTGCGAAAAGCACGTCGGATTCCGTCGCGTGCTCCAGCGGGATCACACCGGTGACGGCCAGTTGGTTCATCGTGATCGTGCCCGTCTTGTCCACGCANNAGCATGAGCGGAACCATCTCCAGAATCGGTGCGCCGCGGATCAGAGACAGCACGATCACCACGCCGAGCAGCGCACCGACGATAACGAAGAGCCAGCGGACGACCTTCGCCACCACCGCTTCGATGTGAAGTTTCGGACGGGCCTGCTGCACGAGTTCGGTTGTACGGCCGAAGGAGGTTTTTGCCCCCGTCAGCATTACCACCCCGTTACCTTCGCCCCGGCGGACGACGGANNCCCGACGAGAGCATGTCGCCGGGCACCCTGTCGACGTCCTTCGACTCGCCGGTGAGAGCCGACTGGTCAACGCTCAGCGTTCCGGTCAGGAGCTTGACATCGGCGGGAACGATGTCGCCCGCGCGCACACGGAGGATGTCCCCCGGGACCAGGTCCCGGGCGGGAATGACCTGCCAACTCGACTCGCGCCGGACGCGCGCACTGACCTGCAACCGCCTCCGCAGGGTCTCGACGACGCCCGCCGCCCGGCGCTCCTGCATGAAGCTCAACACGGCGTTGACAATCAGCAGCGCACCCACCACAGCGAGATCCGAATATTTCCGGAGGACGGCAGACAGTATCATGATCACTTCGAGCATCCACGCCGACACGCCCCAGAATTTTCCAAGGAATTTGAGGACCGGGTGCCCCTTGTGTTCGGCCACTTCGTTGTAGCCGTACGTTTTACGGAGGGCATCCACCTCCGAGTGCGAGAGCCCTGTGTCGGGGTTCACATGGAGCGCCGCCTGGGATTCCCCGGGGCCAGCCATGTTTGGTCCATCCGTCATACCACACCAGTTTGAGTTTGATATCAGCCTTGTTAGTCCTGGTCGCTGCCGTTCTTGAGCGTTACACGCAGAAAGTGGCTGCAAGTCAATCAGAGGATCGTTTTGGAGAAAGCCCATCCTAATCCACGAGTATGGCTCACAAACACAAATTTGCGCACACTCTCCTAAGGTGTACTTAAGCCGGCATCGCGAGATCATCATGGGGGATGGAACAGATGAAGACAAGGGCACTAAAGCAGAGGAAGCATTACAAGCTAACCCACAAGCCTGAAGAATCCCGGGCACAACGAGCTTTCACACTATCCATTGTCCCAGACCAAACAGTGTCCGGAACTTCTTGACAACGTACAGTCACGAGCCAGCTTATCAATTGTTGTCGAACGTCGCACTGCTTCCATCTGCCGGTATCCCCCATCGGTGTTTCAGAAGATTGTCGATGAACTGTTTGGTCGCAGACACAACCAGCTTACTGTCGCACTCTTTTTCAAACCGATCGCAGAGTGAGTGCTTCATCCGAACCGCTGATGGATAATCTGCGGCGGCGGAAAGCACCTTTTCCGCCTCTTCACAGTATCTGCGAATCAACTCATCCTGCTTTGTAGAATCTGGTCTCTGGCGCATGTCTTCCATAGCGGTCTCCTAAAGATTACTGAACTGCATCCCTCTTCCTTGTGGAACCATTCAGTGGAATGCAGAGGGCCACTAGTTTGAGCTGCTGTCATAATACTATCTTTAATAGCCGCGGTCACCTGGTCCCCCCAGTCACATTTTTCGGGACCGGGAATGATAGGATTGAGCCCTTATGGGCCAGAGGTTTGTTAACGTGGCCCGGTTGCGGAAAGTTTATTTCGCCCCTTCTTTTTTCTTCGTTGAGAACTTGAATGGCGCGTACAGGGGGCAAAAACTGATCAAACTCGTCAGAACGAACACCACCGCCAGCGCGCCGAGTATGATTGCCAGCAGGCCTGTCAGTGTGCCCGTGAGTATGAGGATGCCGACGGCCAGCGCTGCAACTATGCGGACCGTTCGGTCAGTGGTACCCATGTTTTTGTTCATGCGAACTCCGGAATTAAGTCATTGAAAATTCTGAGTGGTGCAGATTCACAGATAAGATGCGCTCATGGCAGGAAAGGGTCTATTTTCAGGAAGAAAGAGGACGACTCTTTTTTTCGTTGAGTGCATCTCATAAAGAAGTCTGATCCCGGGCACACATTGGAGTGAACAGCAATGTCGATCAAGAAGGCCGTGGTTAAGCAGTTGCGAGGGATTACGTTAGCAGCGAAAGCGGACACGAACCACTGGGTAATGATGGACGGAAGGGACGTTTCAGGTGGCGAAGGTGCGGCGTCAACCCCGAAAGAGCTTCTCCTCATGGCCCTCGGAGGATGCACGTCGATGGATGTGATCCCGATTTTAAAAAAAATGCGCGTCAACCTGGAAGGGTTCGAGGTAAGACTTACAGGAAACGCCCGCGAAGAACATCCACAGGTATTCACGGATATTCACCTGGAATACGTGTTCTACGGCGACGCAATCCCGGAAACCGATGTTCAGCGCGCCATCGAGCTTTCAACAACGAAGTACTGCTCCATATCCGCGATGCTCCGTGATACCGTGAAAATCACGCATTCATATACCATTCAACCCGCATCAGCGCTGACCGTCAAATCGGAATCCCCCATCTCCTCCTGAAGGGATGACAAGACCGACAACGCACAACGAGGAACGGCGGATAAGAGGCCTTTCAGACAATCGACGGAAAAGGAAGGGATTCACGATGCCTATCTATGAGTATCAATGTTCCGATTGTGGCAAGACATTTGATGTCCTCCACAAGGTCCGCGAAACCGAGGAGGATATCGTTTGTCCTACGTGCAATTCGACAAAACACGTTCGGCTTATTTCCGCTCCCAGTATCAGCATGAAGGGGAGCACACGCCATGACCCGGAATCTGCACCCTCCTGCGCAGACGGATCGTGCTGCGGCGGCGCCTGCAGTGTGAACTAAGTCAAGGTCAAGAACCCGTTTATGCCAGCAAGAGCACTATTTTTACTTACAGCCGTGGGAGGGCTTGCGTGGGGGTTGTCCGGCGTGGAGGGAGTGGAACATCCCTCATCTCTCCAGCCGATGTCTTGAGCCTTGCTGCAAAGAATAGCACTGTCGTCCTCTTGGATGTACGCACCCCGGAAGAGTTCAACAGTGAGACCGGACACCTCGTCAGGGCGCTCCTCATTCCTGTCCAGGAACTGGAGAGCTGCGTGGTGGCATGGCAGAATGGAATTTCGTTCACCGTTAGTCAGACCGACTCCAGGAAGAATATGAAATCAAGAACGGCAGTGCAGAGGTCACCCAGAGCCTCTGTCTGGATCATCGGGACAGTGGGCGTACTTGTGTTGGGCTACTTCATCCTTGGCAGGAACGAATCAGCGACGACTGGAGCGTTGAAACCCGCCCTCCCACCATCCACGGAAGTTGGACGCGCCCCGGGGTTCACACTTACCGATCTGAACGGACACCCGGTCTCCCTGACTGACTTCAGGGGGAAGGTCGTCGTCCTGGATTTCTGGGCGACCTGGTGCCCCCCCTGCAAACGCGAGATTCCTGACTTCATTGAATTGCAGTCACAGTACGGATCGAAGGGGCTGCAGGTAATCGGCATCGGGCTGGATGAACCTGAGAAGGTGAAGGCCTTTGCACTGAGCAACGGGATGAACTATTCAGTCCTGCTCGGGACCGATGATATCGCGATGAAGTACGGAGGGATATCCGGAATTCCGACCACATTTATCATCGACAGAAGCGGCAAGATCGTGAACCGGTTCGAAGGGTTCAGGTCAAAAGACGTGTTCGAAAACGAGATCAGGCGTTTGCTCCTGTAAACCCCATTTTTCGAATCTTGTTTAAATCACTGGCAGGACTGCGATGATCAGGTAGCTGTACATCCCGACATGTTCTGCATGCGTGACCGTCCATCCATGTACTGAAAGAACCTGACGGAGCGTCTCCAGGGAGACCCGGTGAGCGACAGGCGGACCGGGAGGGAAAACCAGGTCTGCCCTCCAATCCAGTATGGCAAGACGACCGCCCGGTCGGAGGAGACGCTTCACCTCGCGGAGCACTCCCGCATCATCATCGAGCTCATGCCAGAGATTTGACATAAAGACGAGGTCGCAGCTGTTTGCCGGGAGAGTCGTACGCGCCGCCTCCCCTTCCACAATAACGAGATTCTGCGGAGCGCCGGACGCGGAAAGTTTACGTCGCAGAATCTCAAGCATCTCCTTCTGAAAATCAACCGCCAGAACCTTCCCCGCTCTGCCCACGGCGTTCGCAAAAGGGAGCGCGAAATAGCCCGTCCCGGTTCCAATATCGGCGATTGTCATTCCTGACACGGGGCCGGTCCGGGCCATTATTTCATCCGGAGGGAGCCATTTGAGCCGTTCGGGCTCTTCGAGCCTGTGCGCATCGGCGGCGCGAAATGTCCGGTCATTCATGGGATGCTTCACCGGGGCGACCGTGCTCGTGAAGCCGCTGCGGCTGGTGCTCGAGCGAACCCGAGCGGATCGCCGCAGCCACTTCGTCAACAGAGTGAAGCTGCGAAAGGATGACGGTCAGCCCCGACTCCGTCAGATGGATGTAGGCACCATCGCCCATCCCCCGGGCAATGACCACCTGACAGTCGAGAATCGGCTCCACCATCGCGCTGTGATGGGCGGAGTGCGGAGCGTGATCGTCCGCATGGCCGCCCGATGCATGCGGGGCAAGCTTCGGCCGCTGTTCCCGTCCGGCGACCTCGCCGTCCTTCATTGTAAGAACCGTGTATAAGGGTGCGCGACCGAAATGCGAAGACACGTTCCTGCCGTCGTCGCTGGCTATCGCGATTTTCACGTTCTTCAACTCCATGAAATCTCCTTTCTCTTTCTGGTGAGCAGGCACATCCTGATATGACTGAACCGGGCCGCAACACTTCCTGCACG
Organism: Ignavibacteriota bacterium; assembly: GCA_003161955.1. Taxonomy (GTDB): domain Bacteria; phylum Bacteroidota; class Ignavibacteria; order UBA10030; family UBA6906; genus Fen-1273. Next base: position 5,684 of record PMND01000105.1, read on the forward strand.
GCACAGTGCGACGGACTGATCGCACAAGCGGCTGACGGTGGTGGCACCTGGGGCAGGTGAGCTGTCCCTTCTGTTCATATCGGTACACTCCGCCCCGGACGCAGATCCCCTTCCCATGCACCAGTGCTTCGGCAACGGTGCGGCGTCCGGCCGCGAGGATCCGCCCCACCGTCTGCCGGGATATCGCCATCCGGCGCGCGGCTCTTTCCTGGCTCAAGCCCTCGATATCGATCAGCCGAATCGTCTCGAGTTCCTCAACCCGCAAATCCAGGAGCGATGATTCACCGTCCGGGCATCCGGCAGGCAGAAAGCGAGTCACGGGCGGAATAAGTGTGAGACTTCTGAACCGTTTCGGTCTGGCCATGTGTGCATTACGGGCGTATGCTCATAACAAGGTAACCCAATCATGGATCATTGTCAACCGCTGCCGGACGAAAAATGCAGCGGCCGCGGAGAATCACCGACCTTTCAGCGATCGGAGTCTCCGGCGGCCGTTGTCGCACTCGAACAGACAGCAACTAGAAAATCGCATAGCTTTAGCGTTTCAAGTTGGCGACCCACATGAGGAGAGGAAACATGACCACGAGAGCATACAGCATGCAGCGCAACACTCTCCCCATGGGGGCGTTCGAATATATGTTGAGAAACCCTCTGTGCGTGAACGCTGATTTCCACCTTATGATGCCAACTGCAAGGCAACAAAGAACGTATTGTTACCCCGCCGTACAAGCAACGCGACGCTATTATCTTTCCCGACTCGTTTCATCGCCTGGTTAAACTCGCTGACAGTATGCACCTGATTCCTGTTTACCTCTTTGATCAGGTCATTTTTTTGAAGCCCCGCGCTTTCTGCAATACTCAAGGTCTTGACGTCGACAACAACCACCCCATGATCGTCACCGAATCCCAGAGCGCGAGCGATCTCCGGCGTAATATCCTGGACAGACAAGCCAAACCTCTCGCTGGTGCTGCTTTCAGGACCACTCTTGCTTCCCGATGCATCAGCGATATTCTTCGGCCGCTCGCCGAGATCGACCGAGACCTCAGACGCTTTGCCGTCCCTCAGGAGTCCGACCTTCGCAGTGCTGCCGGGCTCAGCTTCGGCAACCAGGTTTCTCAACTGGACGCTGTTTTCCACCTTCTCGCCTCTAAAGCTGGTGATAACATCACCGCGCCTGATACCTGCCTTGTCCGCCGGACCTCCTGCAGTCACATCACCTACCAATGAGCCCTCTGTGTCCTTGAGGGTCAACGCCTTTGCAAGTGCATCGTCGATATCCTGGGGCAAAAGACCGAGATACCCGCGCGTTACACTCCCTTTTGCTATGAGCTGATGCATCACACTTTTCGCCATATTGATCGGGACCGCAAAACCTATTCCGACGTTACCCCCTGTTCCTGCGGGGCTATAAATCGCTGTGTTAATCCCGATCACATTGCCGTCCAGATCAGCCAGAGCCCCGCCACTATTACCCGGATTGATAGAAGCATCGGTCTGGATGAAATCCTCATAGTCGGCAAGATTCACGGAGGAACGGCCCTTCGCACTGATGATCCCTGCTGTCACCGTGTGCATGAGCTGGAAGGGGTTGCCGACGGCGATGACCCACTGCCCCACGCGTACCTGATCGGAATTTCCAAGCGAAGCTCCCTTCAGGTTCTTTGCGTCTATTTTGATCACCGCGACATCAGTCTGGGGATCGCGTCCCACGATCTTCGCCGTATATTTCTTCTTGTCCTGCAGGATGACAGTGACTTTGTCCGCTCCGTCCACGACATGATTGTTCGTGAGGATGTATCCATCATCCGAAACGATCACTCCGGAACCGAGCGCGTGAACAACCTGTTTCCGGTCACTCTGCGAATTCCCGTAAAATCGTTTGAAGAACTCATCCCCGAAGAAATCTCTCAGGGGATCAGAAGGAGAGCCGAACGAGTTCGTCACCTGGCTCACCTGTTCGCTTAGAATCGGGACGACCGACGGATTCACCTTTGCTGCCGCCGATTCAAATGCAATGCTGAATTGATTAAGAAGTTCCTTCCCCTGAGGCGAGACAACAGGGGTTTCATTTCCCCCGGCCGAACCATGAATCTGCTGAGGTGCGGCGACGCTGGTGGAGATGAATGCACCTTCGCCGACGAACACCATGATCAAAGCCGCCGTCACCAGCCACGCTACTCTTGACTTCCGGTTCATACAAAACGCTCCTTTTCTGTAAATGATCTGTCTCCTGTTCGCTGCAAAGAGGCATATCGGATTGCGATAAGAAGAAGAACTACCGCGGCTGCAATGACCAGGATCCCCAGCAATGTCCGCCGGGTGCCGAGAGAGATAGGCGCCATCTGATAAGGGTCATTTTTTGGATGTAAATCCCGCGACATTGAACATTCCGTGCCTTCTATATGCTAGAACGGAGCAAAGATAACGGAGGGGTGACAGGGAGATTACAGAATTGTCATACAGGGCAGGGAGGGGGCAATCCGGGGGAAGACTTACAGTCTGACAGATGTGATCGTTTAGGGGGACAGGACTGTCGGAAAGCGGGATTCGGTGTGAGAAGCGGTCACCTGGTTCTGAGGCAGGACTACTTACGGGGATAGATAAAATACCGGGAGGATCGCTCTCGATAAGTCTGAAGGGCGGTTTCCCATCGCCCCGCGATGAATGAAGGACTTTTCCCCCCGGAAATGAGGTCGAGCGCTTCCGGATCTCCGAGCAGGCGGGCGAGTCCGCGTCTGTTGACAACGAGAGAATCAGGGTAGCTCATCTTGAGACTGCAGAGAATTTTCAGCCCGATACGGACAGGCCGGAGAGAATCGCTCATTGTGAATTCCATGCTCACGCCGGAACAGGCGACCCCTTTGAACTTGGAAGCAGAGGGTGTGAACCTGACATCCCGGACGCGGAGACCATGCATTTCCTCAGATGAGAGAACACCCGCGAGTTCCCGGCCGTCAATGAACGGGGCACCGATGAGGTGAAAAGGGTCCCCCGTTCCGCGCCCCTCGGAGATGTTGGTCGCCTCCAGGTAACATGTTGCCGGATAGACCAGAGCTGTCTCCGGGCGCCTGATGTTCGGGGACGGAGGGATCCAAGGGAGACCGGTGTCGCGCCATAGCATCGTGCGGGTCCACCCTTCCATCGGGATGACGGTGAGGTGTGCGCGCACGCCTCCTGCAAGCCACCCCTCCCCGTTCGCCATCGCGGCAAGCTCGCCGATAGTGAGCCCGTAAATGACGGGGAGAGGGAACATGCCGACGAACGAACGGAGCGAATCGGGAATGACGGGACCGTCTGTGAGTATCCCGCCGAGAGGGTTGGGGCGGTCAAGGACGACGAACGGGATTCCCCTTTCCGCTGCGGCTTCCATGCAGAGGCCGAGCGTGCTGAGGTACGTGTAGAATCGTGCCCCCACGTCCTGTATGTCGAAAAGGAGCAGGTCCACGTTTTTCAGCATCGCCGGAGTCGGCTTCCGTATCCGGCCGTACAGTGAGAAGATGGGGATTTGTGTTTTCCCGTCAACGCTGTCCGGCACGGATTCCCCCGCCGGCTCGGTCCCCCGGATGCCGTGTTCCGGGCCGAAGAGCGCCGTCACCTCGATGCCGTGCGCGATCAGCGCATCAAGAAGGTATTCACCCGAGGAGAGGCGACCGCTCTGGTTGGTGATGAGTCCAATGCGCTTCCCCCGGAGAATATCGGGCCTCTTTTCAAGAAGGAGGTCGGCACCTGTTTTTACCCGGGGGGAAGGGGAACTGCCGGAAGCGAAGGGCTGCAGAATGATGAGAATCAGGAATGGTAGGATCCGGTTCACGGTGAACCCCCCGGGCCGAATGCGTGCCTGACGATCGCCCATGCAGCAATTGACATCCCGTCCCAGATCTCTCCGGAAGCAATTCGTGACTCAAGTTCAGCGGTGGTAAGCGTGAGGAGTTCGAACTCTTCGGTCTCATCCGGAGTGCCGCCGACATGGACGAGCTCCCGGGCAAGATAGACCTTGCAGATCTCATCGGTAACGCCGTTGTACGGATTGAATTCGCCGGCCTGAGAGAGGCGGCCGGACATGTAGCCCGTCTCCTCCCGCAGCTCATGCCTGGCAGTCTCGTCATAGGACGAGCCGTCCTTGACGCCTCCGCATGGGAACTCGATGCTCTCGCGCCCGGACAGATAACGGTACTGGTTGACGAGAAGGACTTTCCCGTCGACGGTTACCGGGACGATCATGGAGGCACCGTTGGTGTGGACGTAGTGGTACTCCCCCTTTTTCCCGGACGGCAGCTCGTACTCGTCCTTCCGGTACGTCCACCACCCGTTCCGGGCGATGATCGACCCGGAGAGCTTTTTCCAACTCCTGAGGGGCATGTCAGGCGTTCTGGATCAGTTCTTTCTCAGAAAAGAAAAAGGCGATTTCGAGCTTCCCGTTCTCCGGCGAATCCGAACCATGCACGATGTTCTCGCCCTTGCTGGTGGCGAAGTCGCGGCGGATCGTGCCGGGCGCGGCGTCCTTCGGGTCGGTCGCACCGATGAGCGTCCGGAAATCGGCCACCCCATTCTCCTTTTCCAGCGCGAGAGGGACGCATTTCCCCGAGCTCATGAAAGCCACCAGGTCATCGAAAAAGGGGCGCCCCCTGTGCACGGCGTAGAACCCGCCCCCCGTCTCCGCCGTGAGTTTCACCATCTTCATCCCCAATATGCGGAAACCCGCCTTTTCAATCCGCGCCAGCACCTGTCCGGCGAGGTTCCTCCTGACACAATCCGGTTTGAGTATAGCAAGCGTGCGTTCGACCACTGTTCCTCCGTGTGTGTTCGTTTCATGCGACAGCGAGAAACGCTCTCAGCGTTTCTTCTTCGACCGCGCGCCCTTCCGGCGGA
>PMND01000050.1 GCA_003161955.1 Ignavibacteriota bacterium
TTGTTCCCCTCGTGCGGTACGACGACCGTTTTGCCCGCGCGATCGGGAAATGGGTGCTGAATGTCGCAAACGCGTCCCGGCTCTTTTACACGAACTACCTTCCCGATGACCATCAGGACAGCCAGGTGTGGGACCATCAGTACGATCCGAACTCCTCGATCGCCCACGAGTCGATGCACCAGTACAGCCCGGCCAACGGCACCATCTCCCCCTTCGCCACGGGGGATGCGATAGGCGGCGGCTGGGCCGGGACGAATCTCGGACTCTACGGCGCGGCGCACGTCGGCTTGCTCGGGGGGATCATCGACACGACGAACGTGCAGAAGATTCTCCGCCTCGATCTCCTCAGGACCGACTATTTTCACGCGACCGCATATCCCACATTTCTCTACTTTAACCCCCGCCCCGCTGATACCGCGGTGTCACTCACGCTCGAAGTCGGGGCGCACGATCTATACAACACCGTGACGAAGACATTCCTCGCCCAGGGTGCGACAGGCACGGTTCAGATCACAATCCCGGGGAATTCCGCGGTTGTCGTGGTCATCGCGCCGGCGGGGGGAGCCATGACGACGGATCTGGACCGGACGCTGATCAACGGCGTCGTCGTGGACTACCGGAACGGCTATTCGGCAAACCACCCGCCGAGGATCAAGAGCCTCTCCCCCGATTCCTCCCGCATTGTCGTCCGCTCCGCCGTCAACTTCTACTGCACGGCGGCCGACAGGGACAGCGACCCTCTCACGTACGCATGGAGTTCTCCCCGGGGGGCTATCGCCGGGAGCGGACCGGTTGTGTCCTGGACGGCCCCCGATACCGCGGGAACATACACGGTGTCATGTGCCGTCGACGACGGACACGGCGGGAAGGTCTCTGCCACGGATACGATCCAGGTCGTTGTAAAGCTCTCTACTCCCCCCTCGATACGGAGAATACTGGCCGTTCCACGGAAGGTGGACCTCGGTGCCGCGTCTCTTCTCACGTGCCTCGTGAACAACCCTGATACCAGCCTGCTTACCTACGCATGGTCCGCTTCCGCGGGGTTCCTGAGCGGGACCGGCTCCGCCGTCACCTGGCACGCCCCCTCAGTCGCCGGTAATGACGTCGTGCGGTGCACCGTGGACGACGGGAAAGGGGGGATCGCCGCAGACAGCATTGCACTTGAAGTAAGGGATCTTTCGATCGTGCAGTCGGGCGATCTCGTCGCGTTCTATCCCTTCAGCGGGAACACGCTCGACGCGAGCGGGCACGGCCGCAACGGGACGGTCACCGGGGGCGTGGTTCCGGCAGCCGACCGTTTCGGACACCCGGCGAGCGCCTACGCTTTCGACGGGACGACGGGGTCCATCGTCGTGCCGAACGATACCGGGCTCAACTTTCAGAATGCTGTCACGGTCAATGCCTGGGTGAAGCCGTCCGCGTTCTACGGCGCGCGCGAGCAGTACATCATCTCCCACGGCAACTGGCAGAACCGGTGGAAGCTCTCCGTCACGCCCGGGACGAACAGGCTCCGCTGGACGGTGAATTCGGCCGGGCAGGCAAAAGACCTCGATGGCGCGTCCCCGCTTGTGCTGGACAGCCTGATAAATATCACCGCACGGTACGACGGGACGGACATGGAGATCTACATCAACGGCGCGCTCGATGCCTTCACGCCTCTTTCCGGCCTTATCCACACGACGACATACGCTCTCACCATCGCCCAGGATCTCCCGTCGGACAACCAGTATGATTTTAACGGCGTCCTCGACGAGATACGCCTTTACAATTACGGGCTGACGCTCTCTCAGATCTCCGCGCTGTACGACGTCACTGCCGGCGCGGGACCAGGTGCCGGCACACCGCTTCCCACGGTGTTCAGGCTCTTTCAGAATTATCCCAACCCCTTTAACCCTTCGACGACGATCACATTTGCCGTCCCCGGTTCCGCGGCATCACGGTCTCTTTCGCTCCGCGTCTACGACCTTCTCGGCCGCGAGGTGGCGACACTGGCAAACGGGACATATCACGGGGGGCTCTACACCGTTGTCTGGGACGGGAGGTCGCTCTCCAGCGGCGTGTACATCTGCCGGCTGGAGTCNNCCCGTCACCGGAAGGCATTCAGGTGGCTGGATGCATCGGTGCCGGGAACTGTTCACACCGATCTCATGGCATGCGGGCTCATCCCCGATCCGTTCTACCGGATGCAGGAAAACGATGTGCAGTGGGTCGACGGCGTGGGATGGGAGTACCGGAAGGAGTTCACCGTTCCCCGCGCCTTCCTCGAGGAGCGGGCGGTCGACCTTGTCGCCGGCGGGCTCGACACGTACGCGACGATCCGCTGCAACGGCCGTATCGTGGGATCCACCGCGGATATGTTCGTCGAACACCGGTTTCCGGTCAGGCGCTTTCTGCACGAAGGGAAGAACGTGCTGACCATACTCTTCGATTCCCCCGTCATCCGGGCGAAACGGCTCGAAAAGGAACATGGCCGGCTCGGCGTGGCTCTTGAATCCCATCGTGCCTATGTCCGGAAGGCGCAGTACTCATACAGCTGGGACTGGGGGCCGATGCTCACCACCTCAGGAATCTGGCGGGGCATCGCTCTTGAGGCGTTCGCAGGGCGCCTCGTGAATCCGTCGGCGAAAGTGGTCTCCGTGACGGGGGCGAAAGCCGTCATCAGATTTTCGGCAGGGGTCAGCGCCCGGGTGCGGCGTCC
>PMND01000046.1:0-140 GCA_003161955.1 Ignavibacteriota bacterium
GCGCGTATCAGATCGCTCCCGACAAAGAGGAACTGGAGCGCAACCCCCTGTACCGCCGACCAGGCGCCGATGAGGAACCCCCCGAGCGCAACGCCGAGTATGTTCCAGCCGAAGAGGGTGACAGCCCCCCCGTACAGGAG
>PMND01000046.1:152-6384 GCA_003161955.1 Ignavibacteriota bacterium
GACTCGAAGCCTCCGGCGCCTCCTCCGTACAGTCCCACGCGGATCCAATCCGGGTGCTCGTCACATGCCCGGCGGAGGTTTTCCCAGGCGTCCGCAGAGGCGGCGTCGATCAGCACGTCGAACCCGGTCCCGAGCCTCTCCTTCAAGGCGGCCTCTTCCCCGGCACGCATGGCAACAACGATGACCCCCGGGTTTGACGATACGATCCTGGACCAGAGGGCTATATGCCCCCCCCCTGCCGCCTCGACGGGCCCGAACTCATCAACGATAATAAGCGAGCGCGCAGGCCCGCTCCCCAGTCCGTCCGCCCAGAGGTCGAGCTCGCGGGCGGTCTCAGGATCAAAACGATAGGGGGGCTGGAGGGCCGGATCGCGGACGGCATACGGGAGACGCCGCGAATCCTTCAGCATTTCCAGATCATACCTCGCAGCGCCGCGACCCTCATCCGGCCGGTCACCGGCATGTGCCACGAAGCCGTCAGGAGACCTCCCCTGGAGACGCCACCAGTCAGCGAGGCGGCCGAGGAGAGAGGATTTGCCCGAACCGACGGAGCCGAGTATACCGATAAGAAGCATTGACACCGGGAGAAGAGTTTTTCGGTTGAATTTGACGCCGGGGCCGGAACGGAGGGAGATCAGTCTCCCGTCAATCGCAGCAGCCGGGACTTCGAGAATGTGCGGACCATTTTCCTGTCGGTTATCTCCACCGTGAGCGTGTACATCCCCCTGTCGCGCGCGCGGACGTCGATCCGGGCCAGCTCGGCGGCCGATTCCTCCTGCCCGGCGTGATCGTTGTCGTAGGCGACAACGCTCTCATCGTCCGGCCCCGATTCCCCCGGCGTCAGCAGGACGCGGGACCGGTACGCCGTCTTCCCGTCCGCATCCCTCGTGAGGTTATACGTCTGCCAGTAAACGTAGAGCGGTTTGTTCCGGGGAACGGCATCGAAGGGGCTCACAATCACCTTCACCCCGTTGATCTCGATGCTGCTCCTGGCACTGGACGGAAGGAGGAACTCAATATCGCTGAGCATCGGCACGGTCACCGGGAAGTCCGGGATGCGTATCCGCCGGTCCCACGTGGACACCATCTCCAGGCCGAGGGGGCGGGCATGCATGGCGATCCTGACAGAATCGGGGCGGAGCACGAACCTGTACAGCTCGACATACGCGCCGGTCATCCCGGACCCGAGGGGAAGCGACAGCGTGTCGAGCTCCGAGGCCATGACCTCGCCATTCGTCCTGTTCATGGAGAGGCCGACCTCGACACGGAGAGTCTTCACCGTATCAGCGAGGTCTTTCGCAATCTCCCCCACGGGAAGGGCGTAGGAGACATTCACAATCGTCTTTCCTCCGTCCCCCCTGAATGCGCTGATCGAATGGGGGAGGTTGAACGTTTTCATCGCCTTCTTCCACGTGTGCTCGTCTGTGGCGAGCCCGCTGCTGACGGTGGTCTCCGATTCTTCACGCAACTGGTCCTGCAATTCCGCCTGGTCGAGCGCCTGCCCGTTGAGCAGCCTGTTATACCTGTGGTCCCACATCACGAGGTTCTCCCACATCTGCGGGTCCTCCGGGAAACTGGTGAGCCGCCAGTTGTTCCCCGCGGAATTGCTCTGCGTGAAATAGAATACCCTTTTCGGGGACTCATCGGTCCCGTTGTAAAGCCAGGATTCGTTGAGGTTTTCTCCGATCGTCCTCTGGATATCGTCGGGCTCACCGTGGCGGACATACACCAGCCCCTTGTCGTTGAATTCCCTGTTCAGAGAAAACGCCCGGGGAAAACTGAGATAGTGCAGCTTATCCGGATCGTTGAAGTGAGTCCGGAATCCATAGTATTCAAATTCGTTTTCGGCCCGAATGATCCGGCGCTCGTGCTCGGCGAGACGGACATTCGTTGTTGCGGCCGGAGAGGGGTTGCGGAGATTCCAGAACAGGTGGAAGAACGCAGACTTCTTCCGGTCCGAGACAAGGGACCTGTAATGTTTCAATTCGAGGTCGGTGAGGACATACTTGATATCTTCAAAGAGGATGGCCGAGCCGAGCCACGACGATATGCTGTCGGCGGCGCGCCAGTAGTACGCTTCTCCCCGTGCGGGGTCCCCCCGGGCATAGTATATTCTCGCCAGCGAGCAGTAGATCGCCTGAACAGGAATCGACTCCATCCGACCGAGAATTGCGTTGAGAATCTGCTCAGACTCCTCGTACCGTTTTTGCCGGCGCAGAGCCTCCGCCGCGAAGTAAACGGCAAACGGGTCGTGCCTTCGCCGCAGGAGTGGAAATATGTCCCCCGGCGGCACAACCGCCAGCACGAACCTGTACAATTTGAAAAGGCCCAGTCGGGCGTCTACCAGGTCAGGTTTCCGGTCAATCTGCAGGCGCCCCAGGTCGAGCGCAAGGTCATACTCATCTTTATAGCGGTAGAGGAGGGCGAGCTGGTAAAGCACGTCTTCGTACGATGAGTCCCGCGCAAGCACCCAGAGAAAGTCGTCCATCGATTTCCCCCACTGGACCTTCCTCAAGATGAATGCCACCTGCGCGCCGTATTCACGGCGGCAGATCCCGCAGCAGTAGCGCGCGGCAATGCTCCCGGTGTCCCTGTCGATGACATCCTGGAACTGGTCGCAGCCTTCTCCCCATTCGTTCTCCGCAATGGCCACCTTGCCCAGTCCCATCCGGGCCGGGGTCGACCTCCTGTCTTCGTGGAGTACCCACGAGTAAAGCGCCCTGGCGCGGGGAGTGTTCCCCATGCGGAGCTCCTTCCCCGCTACGGCGAGTGAATCCGCGGGCTTCGGGACGGCCTCCTGCGCCCGCGTAATCGCTCCCGCGCCGAGCGATAGGATCAGAAGTACCAGTGGGCTATTCAATTGGCTGCCTCTGTTTTTTACTGCCCCTGCTTCGTCAGCACGAGAGCGGTGGGGTCATACCCCTGATCCCTGATCCGCTCCAGTATCGCGCTGTACACCTCCACCGGAAGGGCCGGGGTACGCGAGAGAATCCAGAGGTATTCGCGGGACGGCTCCCCTATTACCGCGTAGCTGTAGTCGGGCGCAAGATCGATGATCCAGTAGTTCCCCCATACGAAGGGGAATATCGAGAGAAAGGCCGGGGCAAACCGCACCTCGAGTTTGGATGCAGGCTCCGCGTCACTCTTCCTCCGCGCCTTCCCTTCCGCTTCCGATGTGTCGCCGTTCGCCTTCCGGCAGCGGTTGACGACCCTGACGGTGCCGTCTTCCAGGAGCGTGTATGTGGCAGTTACATCGCTGACGCACTCCTTCTGGAAACGGTTCGGGAACCTTGCGATCTCGTACCATGTCCCGCAATACCGTACAAGATCGACCGATTTGACAACCCGCAGAGGCAACGATTGGGGATCACCCGCGGGCGGCGGGATCTGTGCAGTGAATCCCAGCAAGGCGAGTATCATATATGCGGTCATTGAATCACTCCTGCGATTGCCCCGGACAGAATGTCAGCGCGGGACCCCGCTGATGAAATCACGGTCCGGATCTGACCGAGATGCCGCGCTTCATGCGCGCCGATGAAGGCAAGCCATTGCCCCAGGCTCATGTCGCCCAGAGCGCGGTGCGGAAACTTCACCGATGAGACCTCTACCGCCTCCAGACGGGGACGAAGATCCAGGAGGCCCGTCTGGACGCCGCGGAGAGTGTGTAGAGATTCTGCGAGCGGGACGTTCCCCTTCGGCTCGAATTCGGGCCTTGTCCTGATTTTTCCAGTTTTGCCGCTCCCGAGCCCGTCGTCCAGCGTGACTTCAAACGGAGCGGGGATGGTTCCAGGCACAGATTCCGCTTTTTCTGTAAGAGAACGAACCAGCCTGATCAACCCGGTTTCAACAATCGATACGTGTTCGACAACTTCCGCAACGCTCCATACTCCCGGAGCCGGGCGGAATGCTAATTGAGATGCCGAAAGCGGAAGGACAGTCTTCTCCAGAGTATCGAGGATCCGTACCTTGTCCGTGAAGATTTCTTCCAGATTGTGATATGTCATATTGAGATCCTTTTCGACATACCTGTGGAGCTTCGAAAGGAGAGTAAACCAAGTGCAGCGCCGATTGAAGAATTCCCTATTTGGAAAGGAATTCGCCGACAACCTCGTTGAATTCGTCGGGCTTTTCCATGTTCACCATGTGCGCGGCCCCCTTGATGACGACTTTCCTGGACCCCGGTATCCCCTTGACGACCAGACCGGCGATTTCCTGTATACCGGGCATGTCAAGGTCGCCCAGAACAAACAGTGTCGGGATGTGGATCGACGAAAGACGCCCGATCGCGGGGGGCTCGAGCGGGACCGTCGTGTTGTCAGGTTCCGGCTTGTTGAGCGTGGACTTGCACATGTCCCGCACCTTCTGCCGGACGTCACGATTCACCTGCTCCGGCGTCCGGTGCGGACCGTCGGTCCACGAACGCTGGAAATACTCCACGTATGAATTCATGTCCTTCCTCGCGGCCGCTTCACCTTGCTTCTTCTGATTTGCCTTAAAAGTGGAATCCCGGAATTCATACCCCGACAGGCCGGAGGAGACAAGAACGAGGGCGCTCACTTTCTCGGGGTGTGTCAGAGCGAAATCGATTGCGATGGCCCCGCCGAGCGAGAGTCCGACCAGCCTCGCCCGCTGAATCCCGAGCGCTTCCATGAGCCTGTTCAGGTCCTCGTGGTATGAAAATGTGTCGGGCAGACCCCGGGAGAGCCCGTGATTCCTGTTGTCATACCGTATGACGCGTGACCAGCGGCTGAAGAGCTCGAACTGTCCGTCCCACATTCTTCGGTCGAGGAGCCCGCCGTGAATCAGGATCAGCGGCTCCCCCTTCCCGGTCTCTTCATAATAGAGAGAATACCTGCCGACCTGGACATACCCCGTCTTGACCGGCGATGGGGGCGCGGCAGGGGTTTCCCCTGAAACGAGAAACAAAAAGAGAAGGCAGATCGTCGCCATCACGTGTTTCATGTTACACCGCCTCCCAGGTATGAAGCAGGCCGGACGCAGGACCAGGTTCACGAGTAAACATACGGAGAGATAGCAATGAATACAATAACTAGCCGGTCAAAGGATCAGAGAATAACAGAACACGTCAGCCGGTTCCCCCGGAGCAAGATTGGGGAATTCCATGTACTGGCGGAGGACCCCTTCACGGATGAAGCCCCCCTTCTCGAGGACCCGCCTCGATCCTTCGTGCCCGGTGTGGCAGAGTGCGTAGAGACGCCTGACGCCCAGCGCCCCGGCCGCGGCGACCATTGTCCGGAGCGATTCGCTCGCATATCCCAATCCCCAGGAGTCCCTGGCGAACAGGTAGCCCGTCATCGCCCTGTACGGCGTCTCGAACGAGAGACCGGTGCTCCCCACGAGCACGTTATCCGGACGGGACCGTATCAGGTACGGTCCGGCAGGCCAGCGTTCCCATTCAGCATCGCTCCATGAGATGAACTGTCGCGTCTCCTGGAGTGATTCATGCCTTCGGAAACTCATATAGAGAGTGACTTCCGGGTCGCTGGCGTAGCGGGAGAAAATCTCTTCGGCATCGGCAACAGCCGGTCGACGGAAGAGAAGCCTCGACGACTCGATGACTTCCGGCGCTTTCACACTCAACCCCAGGTTCAAGTAGGTGGGGGTACTTGCGAGCGCAGCCCGCAAGCACAGTATCGGAAGAATATAGCAAGATCGCCGTAGTTTTGCTACATTATAGATCGATCGACCTGAAAGGACCCTTCGTATGGAAGACGCTCTCCTCCTCCACAGACTGCAATTCGCATTTACCGCTTCCTACCACTACCTCTTTCCCCAGCTCACGATGGGTCTCGGGCTGCTCATCGTCATNNAAGATATTCGCAATCAACTTTGCGGTCGGCGTCGTCACGGGGATACCGATGGAATTCCAGTTCGGCACCAACTGGGCCCGGTTCTCCACCTACGCGGGAGGAGTCATCGGGCAGACGCTCGCCATGGAAGGGGTGTTCGCATTCTTCCTGGAGTCAAGTTTCCTTGGACTCTTTCTCTTCGGTGAAAAGAAACTCGGCCCGAAGCTCCACTTCCTTTCGGCGTTCATGGTGTTCCTCGGGTCCTGGGTCTCGGGATACTTCATCATCGTCACAAACGCCTGGATGCAGCACCCGGTCGGTTATGTGAGCGGACCGAACGGGACTGTGACTCTGGGCAGCCTGGCGGACCTTCTCCTCAACCCATGGGCTCTCTGGCAATACCTGCACAACATGACAGGGGC
>PMND01000046.1:6391-6567 GCA_003161955.1 Ignavibacteriota bacterium
GTGGACGGGGCCCCCCTCGTGCTCATCGGACAGCCCGACATGGAAAAGAAAAAGCTGGACAACCCTCTGCACGTCCCTGAGATGCTGAGCTTCCTCACGTACAACCGGTGGGGAGCGGAAGTGAAGGGTCTGGACGCATTCCCCTCCTCCCTGTGGCCGACAAACATCCCGCTCCT
>PMND01000029.1 GCA_003161955.1 Ignavibacteriota bacterium
TGAACGGGTTCGGGTAGTTCTGCCCGAGACTGAATGAGGACGGGAGAGCGTTTTCCGGAGCGGACGTAGCGGAAGCTGCGGTCAGTCCGGCGTCCACCCAGGCGGAATACCAGAGGTCCGCAAGCGCAACGGTCGCCCCCTGCATCTCTCGCAGCGTCAACGAGCGTGTTTCATTCCAGAGCTCAGCCGTGTACGCCGCGGGGGTTGCCCCGGACCCGTTCCATCCGGAGACTGATTTTGCCCCGGTGTCGGCCCTGAGAACGGAATCCGCCAGGGAGTTGGATACCAGGAGGTACGCCAAGACGTACGCAAACCTGTTGTTGACATACGCGGCCGGCACGGGTGTGACAGAGAGCTGTGCGGCGTATGTATTGATCATCGTCGTTTCGTACCGCGTATGGACTCCGTCGTTGTTGGTCAACTGACCGTCGTAATTGACCGTCACGTGCAGTGGCTGGTGGCCGTCCCCGACATAGTGGCCGAGGTCCGCGGCGATCGATTCAGCCCTTGCGATCGCCCCCCGTTTCAGGGAGGCAACGAGGGAATCATACGTCTGGACTGTCGCCCAGGGGAGGATGCCGATCGCGGTCACGTTCGAAGCGCCGTAGATGGACCTGAGCGAATCGAGATTGGGGGTCAGGTTCGCAAAAGCGGCGTACGATTCAATGTCGATGAAGTGTTTTGGGGCCTCCGTCGGGTCCTTTCCCTTGCGGGTGTCGGCGTCAGACGCATGCTGGCCGAAATACGAGCCGGCGTTAATGAAGACGGACATCGCCGGAGGGAGATTGTCCACGGCTCTCGTATTGATGAAGAAATGCCCCACGGTCCCCCACCCCAGGGCAAGGATCGCGCCAATGAGCGTGAGGAGAATCACTGACCGGTGCCAGCCCGAACGCCTGGATCTATGGTTGCTCATGCATTCAATATACCCCCCCCGGGGAGGAGAATCAACACGCTCTTTGCGGGTGAGAGACGGGTTTACTACATTCATACATGTCCACCACGTTGTATTCCACTTTGCAAAACGGGCTGGCGCACATGTCGCTGACCGGAGATCGGAATGTCCTGGTGGTAGAAGGGTTTCGCCGGGCCGGCGTACTTGTGCCGTTGATACTGGGGGCGGGAGGGGCTGATCTCCTCTTTACGAGACGAACGGATCATGTGGAGACGCACAAGGGACAGATATCATTCCCCGGCGGGACGGTCGACGAGGGGGACGCGGATATCGTGCACACCGCGCTCCGGGAGGCGGAGGAGGAGCTCGGGATCGGAGCCAATCTCATCGACATCAGAGGCATACTGGACGACCACGCCGTCCCGTCAGGGTTTATCATCACGCCGGTCGTAGGAATCCTTGACGCACTTCCCCTGCTGACGCCAAACCCGCAGGAAGTGGCCGAGGCCTTTACGGTTCCATTCGGTTTCTTTTGCAACCCGGCGAACGGGAGGTCTGAGCTACGGGAGTACCGGGGAGGAAGAAGGGAAGTCTGGTTCTACGAGCACGGCGGGCACATTATCTGGGGAGCGACGGCGATGATCGTGCGCTCGCTCCTCCTCACCCTGGGTGTGCTGAAGGGGCAGGTGTAACACTCACGCCACACAAGGCGTGATCGTCGATCACGCCATGCTGGACGCGTGGTTAATTGGCAATGGCGAAATCCACTGGAACGAAGCGCTCTCCAACTTTGTACCCATGCTCCTTCGCGTACTTCTTCAGCCTGTCAAAGAGAATCGCCCGGGCCCGGTGAAGCCGTGACCGGACCGTGCCGATGGGAATCTCGAGTGCGTCCGCAATCTCCTCGTAGGGTAAATCCTGCACGTCCCGCAGGATGATGACGCTCTTGAATTTCTCCGGAAGCGACGCTATCGCCACGGCAATCTCGTCTTCGAATATCTCTCCTTCCATCTCGTCGGGTCTCTCCGTCGCTCGCGGCATCATCTGGTAGGCCGAGATCTGCTCGTCGTATTCCACCAGGTCAGGGGTCCGTTTCACCCGGCGGTACTCGTTGATGAACGTGTTGCGCATGATCCTGTAGAGCCACGCCTTGGCGTTCGTCCCCTGTTCGAACTTGTCGAAGAACCTGAAGGCCTTCAGAAAGGTCTCCTGCAGCAAATCATGCGACTCTTCACGGTTGCCCGTCAGGTACATTGCATATCCGTACATGAGATCCATGAACGGCAGCATCTCCTTNNAGACGATTTGTACGATAAAATTATAATATTCCTGATTGGGATAGTCAAGTGAAATCGTCAAAAAATCTGTCAGTTTGCGATGTTTGTTTGATGCAGAAATGGCTGAAAGGGGGCGGAGAGTACCTTCCTCCCCCCCCTATTTCCGGAGCAATGCGTCGCTAGTCTATTCTGGGATAAGCAGTTGCAGGGAAGCCTTTTCGGTTGGATTATTTTTCTTCGCCCGGGGTTTCTTCGGGGAGGGGATGAAGCCCCTTTTTCAAAACCGAAAGCACCTCGGGGGATGATTCGCGGGATTCCATTTCGCGGAGCAGTTGATCGAATTCCGGATCCTTCCAATCCAGGACCGCCGCCACCGCCGCGGCCCGCAAATCCGCGTCGGGATCCGAGAGAAGGATCCTGACCCTTCCCCTGGCGGACGCAGAATCCTTCCCTCCCCTCCCGAGGACAGACACAGCCATCCTCCGGACATCCTCCTCATACCGGCGGTCCGTGAATGGGAGAGCAAGACCGATCCCCCGCGGGTCCCGTGTGACGCCGAGGGCGGATAGCGAGGAGATACGGAGCATACTCTTGTAGGAGTCACGGGAAAGAAGATCTCGCGCGACATCGAAGGCCCTGGCGGTATCGACGGAGGCGAGCTCGCGGAGAGCAGTCGATGAGACGAGGTAGCTCGAGTCGTTTCGCGCCATCGAGTCGAGCCTCGCGGCGATCTGACCTCCCTTGAAATACGAAAGGTGGCGTGCGGCGGTGTTTCGCACGAATGACCTGGGATCCCTGGTCGCCCGAATGAATATATCCGGGGTGGAGTCATTTCCGATTTCGGCAAGTGCCGTCAGCGCCGATGCCCTTACTCCCCAGAACGGGTCCGATGATGCCGATCCGGCAAGCGCGTCCCTCACAGCGGGATGGTTCCCGTACTCCGGGAGCGATCGGGCGGCTGTAATCCGGTCGACAATATCAGCCGCGTGAGTGAGCTGGTAGACGTATTCCTCTTCAGTCTTCGGAAATACCATCTCCTCGAGAAGCCGGTATCCCTTGTCGGCAATGACCATAAGGGGGGGGCCATCGAGCTTCATGAGGAAACTTTCCTCTTTCCCGCTGATCGAGAACGTCCGGGTTGTCTTTCCCGACCCCGTCGTGCATTCCACGACAAGGGGGAACCGGAAGTATCCGGTCAGGCTGTCGATCTGCTGGGTCTGCTCCACCGTGAGACGCAACATGTGGGTGCTGTCGTNNAACCAATCGAGGCTCTGTCCCGTCGCATCCTCGAGCGCAAGGCGGAACTCATCAGTCTCTGCGGAGGCAAACTGGTATTTTGTCAGGTAGTAGTGAATGCCGCGCCAGAAGGCCTGATCGCCCAGAAGACCGCGCAGCATGTTCAGCACCCAACCTCCCCGGGCGTACACGTTCGCGGGATGGCTGTCGTGGCTCACTATCGGCTTTCGTCCGAGCATTCTGTCAGAGCCCCTTACCGCAAGGGACGCCTGGATCATCTCGTACTGGAACTCATCCTTCCCCTTTGTGAATTCCGTCCAGAGCGTTTCGCAGTAGGTCGCAAATCCCTCGTTCAGCCAGAGATGTGTCCAGTCACGCGCGGTCACGAGATCTCCGAACCACATGTGCGCAAGCTCGTGCGCGACAACCCCATCGGAAGGGAAATCGAGCGCAGCCCTCGTATCCACCACGCATGCGTCGTTGAG
>PMND01000077.1:0-8060 GCA_003161955.1 Ignavibacteriota bacterium
TTCATCTCTCCGGCACAATGCAGACGTTACGTTCCCATTGAATCCAGAACAGGGAAAGGAACTGTCATGAAGTACGAGATTCAGGTTCTCAAGATGGGGGAATGTCAGGTCCCGGGTCCGGAAGTCTACTGGATGAGCAACTGGGACACATGGGAGACGCTCCATTTCTGGATGGTGGTGATCCGGGGCGGAGGGAAGAACATCATCATCAACACCGGCCCCCCCGCGGACCTGACCCCCCTGAATGCGGCCTGGAAGGAAGCCATCGACGAGCGGTCACAGATGGTGCGTCAGGATTCTGAACGTCCGGGGGCGGCACTGGCGAGCGTAGGATTGAAACCGGGAGATATCGACCACGTTCTCATTACGCCGCTTCAGGCGTATGCAACGGGGAATATCCCGCTCTTTACGAACGCGGAAATCTGTCTTTCAAAACGTGGATGGATCGAGGACTTCCAGGCGCCGAAGTACCACATGCACATCCCGCGGAAACTGCGCATTCCCGATCACGTTCTCCAGTATCTCGAAATCACCGCTCCGGAGAGGCTGCGGCTGCTTGAAGACGAGGAAGAGGTGCTCCCCGGAATACGGGCCTTCTGGACGGGGGTCCATCACCGGTCTTCGATGGCATACGTGATCGAAACGGCGAAGGGGCCTGTCGTGGTCTCTGATTGCTTTTTCAAATACAGGAATGTCGAGAGCATGATCCCTCTCGGTATCATGGAAAGTCTTGAAGAATGCATGCGGGCGTATGAACGGATCAGGAAGGAAGCCGGTATTCTCCTCCCGCTCTATGACCCTCTCGTCCCTGACCGGCTCGCCGGAAAGAATGAAGGAGGGAGGTCATGAAGGAGAGGGCCCCGGTACGGGACAGGTTCAGGGGGAAAGTCGCGATCGTGACAGGTGGGTCGGCCGGGATCGGTCTTGCGACCGTGAGGGAGCTCTGCAGAGAGGGGGCATTTGTCGCCCTGACAGGGATCGAGCCGGACCTGGGGGCCGGCGTGGAAAAGGAACTGAAACGCGAAGGCTTTGACGTCCTCTTCCTCGGCGGAGACATGGCGGAAGAGCGGTTCTGTGCGTCGGTGGTGCACGACACGGTCGGCCGTTGGGGGAGAGTGGACTTCCTCGTGAACAACGCCTTTTCATTTGTGGCGAAGGGGATGTCCGCCGAACGGAGCGACTGGGAACGGACATATCAGGTGGGCCCTATCGCGTATGCGACAATGGCGGTAAACGTCGCCCCGCCGATGAAGCGCTCGGGCGGAGGCGCGATTGTGAATGTCTCGAGTATCTCCGCCCGGATCGCCCAGCCGAACCGGTGGACATATAACAGCGCCAAGGGGGCGGTCGAGAATCTCACGCGATGCATGGCGCTCGACCTGGCCCCGTCCGGGATCAGGGTGAACAGCGTCAGCCCGGGCTGGATATGGACAAGGGAGGTCGAGAAGGCGGCGGGAGGCGACAGGGCGAAATGGGAGCCTGTCTGGGGGGAATACCATATGTTGCGGCGGCTCGGAGAGCCGGTCGAAGTTGCAGCCGCCATCCTCTTTCTGCTGAGCAGCGATGCCGCGTTCATCACCGGGGCGGATCTCCCCGTTGACGGGGGATACCAGGGGCTCGGGAGCGAGGGGCTCGGGTCTGCCAGCCAGTTCGCCGGCTCGCACTGAATATCCGCCCCCCCGTCATGGCCACTGTCCGGTTCCCGTATGAAGGTGTGAAGCCGATGGAGATCCCCGACCGGAACCTGATGGGGGTCTTCTCTCCCCCCCGCATGAGACCCGGCCGGACAGAAGAAGAGATACTCTCTGACGCGCTGTCAAACCCGGTCGGGGCCGGCCGCCTCCGGCAGGCCCTGGCAGGGAAGCGGAACGTCCTCATCGTGTCCGATGACCACCATCGCCCCACCCCGGTCCGGACGATGCTGCCGCCTGTGCTGGAGGAAATCAGGAGCGCGGGGATCCCCGACCGGTCCGTGGAGATCATCATGGCGCTCGGCTCCCACCGGCCGATGTCCGATCGCGAGATGCGCGAGAAGCTCGGGAGCGGGATCGTCGACAGGTTTCGCGTCACAAACCACGAGTGGACGGACCCCGGCAACCTTTACTTTGCCGGCCGTGTACCTCCCGGCATCGATGTCTGGGTGAACCGGAAGATGCGCGAGTTTGATTTCATCGTCGGGCTGGGACAGATCATGCCGATGGACGTCTGCGGGTTCACCGGCGGGTGCAACATCATCATTCCGGGGCTGTGCGGTCCGAAGACAAGTGCGGATTTCCATTGGGTACGCGTCGGCATCCCCCCTGAAGAAGTGATCGGGCGGAGGGAAAACGCGATCCGGGAAGCGATCGACAACTCCGCGATGGCCGCCGGGTTGGGTGCGATCCTGAACGTCATACTGGATGGCGAAGGGAAGATCTGCGGAGCGGTGTACGGCCACCCTGTCGAGGCCCACAGGAGCGGAGTCCCGCTCGCGCTACAGTCACATACGACCCTTCTGCCGGCGAAAGCGGATATCGTCGTTGCCGACGGTTATCCGTTCGATATCGAATTCTGGCAGGCGAACAAGGCGCTGGATAACGCCGCGCTTGCTGTCCGCGACGGTGGTGTGATAATTATCGTTTCCCCCTGCCATGAGGGGCTCTCGGTGACGCACGGGGAGGATATCCGGCGTGTCGGCTACCGGTCAAAGAAAGAGATACTCCGGCTTGTCGAAGAAGGGGAATTCACGCACCGCGTAACGGCCGTCCACATGGTCCAGGTGGCCGAGGCCACATTCGAAAAAGGAGTCACCTGCATACTTGTGACTGACGGCATTCCTCCCGCCGTTCTCCGGGAGGTGAATCTGGAATATGCCCCGGATCCGCAATCGGCTCTCGCGATGGCGTTCGGGCGTATGGGCATGGATGCGACAGTGGCGGTGCTGAACCGTGCATCCGAAACATTACCTGTCATACAGGAGCACTAAGGCATGATGGAACTGGACGGCAGTGTGGCGATAATCACCGGTGCGGGTGGGGCGATCGGGGAGGCGGCGGCACGGCTCTTCTCACGGGAAGGGGCGGCGGTCGTCCTGGCGGATGTCAGGAAAGAGGGGATAGAAGAGATCGCCCGCCAGGTGCGTGAACGCGGAGGAAAGGCTTCCGCATTCACGCTGGATGTGTCGGATGAGAAGGATGTCATCGCCCTCGTCCGTTCGACAGTGGAGGAGTTCGGGACGCTTGACATACTTGTGAACAATGCGGCAATATCGATGACGACCCCGATACTCGATATCGATGTCGCGGACTGGGACCGGGTCCTCGCCGTGAATCTCCGGAGCGTTTTCCTCCTCTCCCGCGAGGCTTTCCGGTTCATGAAAACCCGCGGAAAGGGGAAAATCGTCAGCATGGCGTCTGCCTCGGCGAAGATCGGCGGTCTTGTCGTCGGCGCACACTACGCCGCGAGCAAGGCAGGGGTAATATGTTTCACGAAGAGCCTGGCGTTGCAGGCGGCGCCGTTCGGCATCAATGTGAACGCCGTATGCCCGGGGCCCACCAAAACGCCGATGACGGACGCCTGGGGGGAGAAGGCCAATGAGGAGTTCGCGGCAAAGATCCCCTTCAAGAGATACGCGGAGCCGGGGGAGATTGCCGAAGCCATTCTCTTCCTTGCCTCGGAGCGCTCCCGGTATGTCACCGGGGAAATCCTCGACGTGAACGGCGGCTTGATAATGGACTAGCGCATGAAGAAGACCAGGCTCAACCCGAAGACCTTTTTTGAAGAATGGCACTCCGAAGAGAGCGATCTCCGCGGCATGGATCCCCGTGCTGCGGCCCGCATGTTGTTTGATATTGTACTCATCAATGAATTCGAGCACGCACTTCTCCGCCTGAAAGCGGACGACTGCGTCTGGGGTCCGGTCCACACGAGCGTGGGACAGGAGGGGGTCGCGGCGGGCGTCGTCGCCGCATTGCGAAAGTCGGACAAGATGGTCGCCACGTACAGGTCTCATCATGAATTCCTTGCAAAGGCGATCCAGTTCGTGGTTCCCGGTGGCTGGGATCCCCTGAACGAGCCGCTCCCCCCGGCAGGGCAGGAGGTGCTCGACAGGACGCTGGCGGAAATCATGGGACTTGCCCCCGGATACTGCGCCGGACGGGGCGGGTCCATGCACCTCCGCTATGCGGAGGCGGGCTTCCTCGGGTCCAATCCAATCGTCGGAGGCGGGATACCTCTCGCGGCCGGGGCCGCGTTTGCCGAGAAATTCCGTGGGACCGGCAACATCGTGGTGTGTTTCTTCGGCGACGGTGCGACGAACATAGGCTCGTTCCATGAAGCCTGCAACCTGGCGGGACTCTGGGATCTCCCCCTCGTGTGCTTCATCGAAAACAACATGTATTCGGTTGCGACTCCCCTCCGCCAGGCCTGTGCAATCGAAGACCTCTATGTGCGGGCTGCTTCCTATGGCATGAAGGGGTACAGGGTCGACGGGAATGACGTCGCCGGCATCCACGGGCTTCTTTCGGCCGTCTCGCGCGATATTCGCGCCGGCGGCGGACCGTGCCTGATCGAAGCGCTCTGCTACAGGCGCTATCATCACGCCGGGGACCAGCCGGGGAGCGCATTCGGCTACCGGACGAAAGAGGAAGAGGCTCTTTCGAAGGAACGGGAAGTGATAGGGGCGTTCCCGCGTGCTCTGACGGATGCGCGGGTGCTGACCGGCGATCAGGTCGAGGAGGTGCGCGACCTCGCCCGGGAAGGCGTCGTGCGCGCCGTGGATTCCTGCACGGTCGCGGGGACGCCGCGGACCGTGCGGGCCGGACTNNGCGAATTTCGGCGGTGGGGCGTATGGCGCGACAAAAGGGCTCGCGGCGAAATATCCGGGACGTGTGCTGAACACGCCGATCGCCGAAGCCGGTTTTACGGGTCTTGCCCTCGGGATGGCGATGTCCGGTATGCGGCCGGTCGTCGAGATCATGTTTCCCGATTTCGCGCTCGTGGCGGCGGACCAGATGTTCAACCAGATCGGAAAGGCGCGCCACATGTACGGCGACACCACCGACCTCCCGCTTGTCGTCCGGACGCGCGTGGCGATCGGCTGCGGATACGGCGGACAGCACTCCATGGACCCCGCCGGGCTCTACAGCCTCTTCCCGGGGTGGCGGATCGTGGCTCCCGCGGACTGCTTCGACTACATCGGTCTGTTCAATTCGGCGATGAGGTCAAACGATCCGGTCCTCGTCATAGAGCACCATTCGCTCTACTCAAAGGAGTTTCCGGTTCCTGCGGGTGATCTTGACTACTGCATCCCTTTCGGGAAGGCGCGTGTCGTTGCGGAGGGGAGCGATGTGACGCTCCTCGTGTACGGTTCTCTCGTCGGCAGGTGCGAAGGGCTTCTCCCGTCTTTTGCGGCCGACGGCGTCTCGGTGGACCTCATCGACCTCCGGACCCTCGACCTCCCCGGGATTGACTATGAGACCATCGGAAGGTCGCTGGGAAAAACCGGCGCGCTGGTCATTGCGGAGGAAGCGGCGGCGAGCCAGTCGATCGGGTCGGCTGTTTCCGCTTCAATCATGGAGCGGTACTTCGAGTATCTGGATGCCCCCGTGACCCGGGTGACGTCGCTCGATATTCCCCTCCCGGTCTCCCGGGTGCTTGAGCGGGAAACGATGATCAGCGACGCGAAGATATTCCGGACGGCGGCGGCCCTTGCGCGGAGAAGACGGCCGTGACCGGCGGTATCAATGGAATCCAATAAGTATCGGAAGCCGGTCACCCGCATTGTAGTTCCATCCGGGCGTATCCCTCAGATACAGCGCCACAGATGAGCCGCCGTCCAGATTCATCACATCCAGCCTCCCCCCCTGAAACACGCTGAGCCCCCGCAGCGAAGTGGCAAGATCGTTGAGTACCACCTTCTCCGTCACGGTGACGAAGAAACAACGTCGCCCGTCGAGCGTGGCAAGGAGCGTCCGTGTATGGGGGGTCACCCCGTTGATCGATGAACGGATCAAGTCCTCCCGGACCTTTCCCTCCTCTATGACAAGCGGACCGGTCTGAAACTCCACAACGTGCGGATCGACTGAGGGTATGATAGACTCTGCCGGGAGGAAAGTAACGGTGTGCGCGGTGGAGTTTATTCGTACGACATGTGTGAGTTGCCGGTCGGCGAGTGCCGGCGAAACGGGACTCCCGTAGAGCGTAAGCAGTCCGGCATGGTACGCGTCCCCCCGGACACCGCTGAAAAATGAGCCATTGATGAGGCAGCGGAGGTTATTCTTCCTGGCGACGGAGTCGACGGAAGCCCCGTTGTGAGGGGAATAGAGGAAGACGAGAGTGTCGCCCACCGGCACGATGGTCATCGCCGGCGACTTCCACCACATGATCGTGAGAGAGCCGCTTCTGATCGTGGAGTCGGGGACGGCCTTCCCCGTCTCTCCCGCGTTCGTCCGGGATATTGCAGTGGTGAGTGTCAGTACGAAGGTGAATGCCGCCGCGAAACTCACCGCTCGACAGGGCTTGACCACGAGTTCCTCCGCCTGTGTCCGCCGTAAATCTACCTGAGAGAGACCCCGGAGGGGGGTGAAGGTGCAGCCTGCGAACCGTCTTCTTTCCAGCATTCCCACCCCGAGTGGTCCTGCTTGTTCCTGGACCGGCCGAAACGCGCGGGGCGGAAGAGTACCTCCACGCCGTCGTGCATTGTCGGCAGCACGTACGCAGGAATGTCGGCACAGTCGCAGCGCTCGATCGCAGCCACGGAGGAGTGTGTTTCCCCATCGAGTCTGGTAAGGGTACGACCATACGCCCCGCGAACGGAATGCAGGAAATCCTGCACCCGGTCCACATCGAACACCGCCACGCTGACCGCGGTCTGGACATCCTCCGTCAGCCGGTCAAATGATTGATGGGCGAACTTCTTTGCGAAGGCAGGCACATCGCCGTCCTGCAGACTCAGATCCAGACGCTCAAGTGCATGGAGGTCGAAGTACGACAGATGGAGATTGTCGGGAGAAGCGATGATGTATCGCGCACGCGGTCCGAGCGTACCGATGGAGTAGGGGGTACTCCCGAAACAGGTGGAGAGCACCAGGAGGTCGAATCGCGCGGAATCGCCTGTGAAGCCCTGTAACCCGGCGGCGAAGTCACGGACGGTGAACGGCCGGTCCGGAAACGACGCATCGTATCCCGCCCCCCCGAACTCGGGGATTTCGTGCCCGCAGTAGACAAACAAGTTCAACGACGGGCGCGGATTGCCCGCGCGGTAACGCCGGTACAGCGCCGCTTCATGGTCGAGAGGCGACTCTCCCTGATCGCGCCAGTACGATTCATTTGCAATGAGGCGCCCGTTCCGGAAATAGTAGAACTCCCCATCATGAATCGGAAAGAGGAAAAGGAAGTGCTTCCTCGGTATCTGGTGGAAGACGAACACCTCGGCGCGGGGGTTCCTCAGGGCGATCTTTTTCGCTTCTGCAAGCGCCTCTTCATCCGCCTGGTACTCGGTGCCGCTGGTGTCGTGGTAGAGGTATTCACCGTCGCCGTGGATGACGAACACGATAGAGTACGGCGCCGGCGGTCCGCTCCCTTCCGCCTGCCGGTTCTCACGCTCCGCCTGAGGACCCGCGCCGCATGAACAGAGCAGGAGGGAGAATGCGGCGCAACACGCGTAGCGGAGGAGCGCCGGGTATGGGGCACCCCTGACCGGTCGGCCGGGTGAGTATCGCATATGAGAGCCCGTATGTTCGCCCGGGATGTGACTATTTGGCAATGAGCACGATCAATATGACGATCAGGAGCAGCGTGACGAGACTGATCGTTACCACCTGGTCTGCCTGTTCCATGTCCTGTACGACGTAGTCGGAGAAGGCGTTGAGCTGGTTATCCGGTACACGCGCGTAGCCGTTGTTCCCGGCAAGCTCGTCCTGTTTCTGCTGGAGCGTGGCTTTCAGGCGGTTAATCCCCTCGACATCATCGTTCGACACAAGCGGCAGGCTCTTGACAATATCCAGTGCCGCGGACATTGTGTGAAATGATTCGTTGAGGATCTGACGTTTTTCGGACGTGCTGGCCGCCGCTTTCGCTTT
>PMND01000077.1:8143-8980 GCA_003161955.1 Ignavibacteriota bacterium
GCCTCAGGCGGGTTATCGCTGCCAGAGGATTTGAGCGGCTTCGAGGGGGACCGCAACGCCCCCCTGCTGCGGCAGGATTCGTGCCGTGTAGTCCGCCTGTGGGCGGGCCGCTGAGACAGCTGCGGTGTACACGCAGCCGCCCGATGAGCCTGGGAGCGGGGGGACGCGCGTCATCTCTTTTCTCACCGACCCGCTTCCGTTTCTCCCGTCGGCAAAAAGCTCGACCCGCACGGCTTTCGGATCGATGTCGGCAAGAAAGACCTGAACGTCGAAGACGTGTTGCCCGCCGCGGGTCTCAATCTTCAGCTCGCCGAATTGCAGCGAGGCCCATTTCTCTTCCAGACCGTGCCGCCAATCGACAATGTGCCTCCCGGGTGCGCCTCCGTTCGCGCTGCGCAAACGGTAGGCCGTGGCAGCAGGGAGGTAGTGAAGTTCAGTGTATTCACGCACTGTGCGGCTGGCGGAGAAGCGTGGTGTCAACCGCGCCATGCTCTCCCGCATCCGCTTGACCCATGCGGAGGGAAAGCCGCTTCCGTCCCGGGCATAGAACTCCGGGACCACCTCCCGCTCGAGCAGGTCGTAGAGCGCATCGGCCTCGATTGCGTCCCACGCCGGATCGTCCCAATGCTCGTGGCCGTCCCCCAGCGCCCACCCAACTTCGGGGCTGTACGCCTCGGCCCACCAGCCGTCCAGTTCCGACAGATTGATCCCTCCATTGACGAGGACCTTCATGCCGCTCGTTCCACACGCCTCCCAGGGTCGCTGCGGCGTGTTGATCCAGACGTCCACCCCCTGCACCAGATGCTCCGTCAGCAGCATATCGTAGTCGCTCAGGAA
>PMND01000077.1:8991-10251 GCA_003161955.1 Ignavibacteriota bacterium
GCATTGGGATCAAACACATGTTTCGCCTCCTCAACTGCCCCGGGCGATGCGCCTGAGGCGGTCAGTTCCCGGGACAATCGCTCGCGGGTGAATTCAACAAGGGACCTGCTGGCGGCGATACGGAATTGCCAGAGTCGGGCGTCAGAAACCCGGCGAATACCCTTCTCCAGGGTTGTCGTCGTTCCCAGCCAGCGNNAAGAGGTGCCGGCTGACCTTTCCGTGCAGGCGGCTCACGCCGTTGACCGCCCCGCTCCCGCGCACCGCCAGGTATGCCATGTTGAAGGTCTCCGACGGGTCGTCCGGGTTCTCCCGGCCCAGTGCCAGCAAATCGTTGATTCCAATGCCGAGCTTCTCCCGGGCGTACCTTCCGAGATATTGCTCGATGAGAGCCGGGGCGAATCGGTCGAACCCTGCCGCGACCGCAGTATGCGTGGTAAAGAGGTTTCCCGCCCGCGTGACGGCCAGCGCGACTTCGAAGGACTGTCCGGTCTCCTGCATGAAACTGCGGGCCCGTTCCAGTACGACAAAGGCCGCGTGCCCTTCATTGAGATGACAGACTTCGGCCCTGATGCCAAGCGCACCGAGGAGTCGCCAGCCGCCCAACCCGAGGAGCAGCTCTTGCTTCAGGCGCAGCTCCGGCCCGCCCCCGTAGAGCTCGCCTGTGATGCCCCGGTGAGCGGGGTAGTTTGCCGCGTCATTACTGTCCAGCAGATAAAGCTTCACTCTGCCGACCTGGACCTGCCAGGCGCGCAGCCAGACGGAGTAGCCGGGGAGCTCGATTTCCATCCGCAACCACTCGCCGTTCGACTGGCGCAGAGGGGTGATCGGCATCTGTCCGGGGTCGTTGTAGGGGAAAAGGGCCTCTTGCGCTCCGTCTTTGTCGATCACCTGGCGGAAGTAGCCCTGCTGGTAGAGCAGTCCCACCC
The DNA here is from genome assembly GCA_003161955.1 of Ignavibacteriota bacterium. GTDB lineage: Bacteria > Bacteroidota > Ignavibacteria > UBA10030 > UBA6906 > Fen-1273. The sequence continues at coordinate 9,918 of PMND01000077.1, forward strand.
CCACCACAGGCACCCCCAGATCGCTTGTGGCTTTGAGCTGGTCGCCGGCCACGTTGCCAAGCCCCCCCGAATAAATGGGGAGAGCCTCGCTCAGCATAAACTCCATGCTGAAATATGCAGCGCAGGTGAGTGAACTCTGAGGAAAATTCTGCTGAAACCACGCAGGCGCCTCCAGCGCCTGCCGCCGGGTCTGTACCAGCCCATCCACGTTCTTGCGGAACGCGGGATCGGCCAGCACGCGGACGATCTGCTCGCGCGAGGCCGTCTGCAGGACAACCCAGGGGTTGTGTGTGATTTCCCACAGTCCGGGATCAAGTTGCCGCCACACTTCGTC
>PMND01000011.1 GCA_003161955.1 Ignavibacteriota bacterium
GCAGTGGGACTGGAGCCGTACATTAAGACCCTTTCAGAGCAGGCCGAGAAAAGAATCATACTTGAATCCCTGGACCGCACCGGGTGGAACAGAACCGAAACTGCCCGGCAGCTCAAGATCAGCAGGAAGACACTTTTTAACAAAATGCACCAATACGGATTCGATGAGAAGCCCGATGCGCCTTAGCGAGACAATCTGCTGAGCCTTTTATTGGGTAAGGGGCTTCCCGCTTCTGTGTAATCGGTTACCCGCCTTTCTGTTTTTACCCCTCAATTGTCACAATTATTCCGTTTCTGCCTCAGGGCACGGGACTTGCATCCGCTTGCCTCCGGATCCAAGGCAATACACAACAATCCAGGAGCGTAAGTCGCAATGATACAGGCCATCGATCTGACCAAGCGGTACGAGGACGGTCTCCTCGCGCTCGACCACCTCAACATCAATATCCTGCCGGGCCAGATATACTGTCTCCTCGGGGCGAACGGGGCCGGCAAAACCACGACGATCAACCTGTTTTTCAATTTCATAGAACCGACGAGCGGGACGGCGCTGCTGAACGGAAAAGACTGTACGAAGGAGCCGCTACTCGCGAAGCAGTTCGCGGCGTATGTCTCGGAAAACGTCATGCTGTATGGAAACTTTACGGCGCGCCAGAACCTGGACTTTTTTACTAAGCTTTCGGGGAGAAAGAACCTCGGCAAAGAGGAGTATTACATGGTGATGCGACAGGTAGGCCTCCCCGAGCGGGCATTTGAGCAGAGGGTAAAGACCTTCTCGAAGGGGATGAGACAGAAACTCGGCATCGCGATTGCGATACTCAAACAGTCCCCCGCGCTGCTTCTGGACGAGCCGACATCGGGGCTCGATCCGAAAGCCGGCGCGGAGTTCGTGGATCTCCTGCTCAGGTTGCGTGGCGAGGGAAAGGCGATACTCATGTCGACGCATGATGTGTTCCGGGCGAAAGAAATCGCCGATGTTATCGGGATCATGAAAGAGGGGGTCCTGATCATGGAAAAGACCAGGGATGACCTGAAGTACGAGGACCTGGAGAAGCTGTATCTGAAGTACATGGAAGTCAGCTAAGCCCGGGCCTGTCTCGTCCCTTGAACCAGCCGGTTCGGGGACGATACACGAAAGACCACAGCATGGCAGGAGATACATGATCTGGCATATCGTACGGAAGGAATTGCTGGTCAACCTGCAGAGTCTGAGGTTTCTGATCGGACTCGTCGTCAGCGCGCTCATGATGGGAATAGTGGGCTATGTACTGGTCCAGGACTACGCCACCAGGCTGCAGAAGTACATTGCGAATGTACAGGAACACCGGGAAACACTTGCCCAAACGAAGGTGTATTCGATGGTCGCCGTCGTGGTGGACATTCCCCCGTCACCCCTTTCCGTTTTCAGCAGGGGATCGCAGGACCTGCCGACCTCCGTGCACGTCTCCCCGTACCACGTCCCTTCTCTGATCGACGAAGGGGGAGGGAGTGCCTCGATAAGCCTCTGGGGGACAAGCAGCCATCCGGACAATCCTCTCCTCAGGATGTTCACGTCTATTGACCTCGGATTCGTCATAAGCACGATTCTGAGCCTCTTTGCCGTGATGCTTCTGTTCGACAGTTTCAGCGGTGAAAGGGAGCAAGGGACGTTGAAACTGATCCTGGCTTCGTCGGCTGGGCGGGTTCACCTGCTGGCCGGGAAATTCCTGGGGGCGCTCGTGACGCTGGCGATACCGCTCACGGTCGGGTTCCTGGAGGTCATGATCCTCTGGACGCTCCACCCCGCCCTCTCTTTTGACGCGTCGGTCTGGGCCGGCGTTGGCCTCGTGTATCTGGCGTCCCTCCTGTTTCTTTCCAGTTTTCTCGCGCTCGCCCTTTTACTCTCGCTGTATGCGAGGGAGTCGTCTTCCTCTCTCATGTACCTTCTGTTGGCCTGGGTGACGGTGTCCGTGGTGATACCGGCGGGAGGCGGATACATTGCAGAGTATCTCCGTCCGCGCGGCCTCCGGGAGAACATGCTGAGCGAGGCGGACCGCGCAAGCACGGAGTTTATGAAGGCCCTGGACCGCATCGAATACCAGCAAAAGAGCGGGTGGAACAACGCAAGCACCAACCCGCTCGGGGGCGAATCTCTGCTGGGCATCACGGAGGAAGAAGCGAACAACCGGCTTGCATACAACCAGAAGGTGGTCCCCATGAAATTCCGGTTCGCCGGGGATCGATACCTTGTTGTCGAGTCATATGCCCAGGCGCTTCGGAGCTGGAGCCAGTTACGGGACGATCTCATCCGCCCCTCTCTTTGCATTGGCTACGGCAATATCGTTAAAGCCATCGCCGGTACCGATATCGAGAGCTTCGACGATATGGTTCAGAAGGCGCGATTGTATCGGGAGGCGATGATGGCCTATCTCCGGCCGAAGTCGGAGACGACATTGTGGTTCACCAGGGTGTTCGAATACCCTGATGTCCAGCCGACGGAAAGCAATCANNTCGTCGCTTGACCTGACATCGATGCCTGCTCCTTCCGTCAGCTTGCGCGGCGCGGCCGAGCGCGCGGCGGGTGCGCTTCCGGACGCTCTGGTGCTTCTTGCGGGCTGCCTGCTGTTCATCGCCCTGTCGATCATCCGTGTGCGTCATTATCCCCTGAATTGAGCCGAGCGAAGGACATTCCCAGCCAACGGAGAGTGCCATGTTGTGGACAGTCGTAAAGAGAGAGCTCCTTGACCACCTCATGAGTTTCCGTTTTTCCGCGATGTTCGTTCTGACGTTTCTGCTGATGATCACATCTGTACTGGTGTTCTCCGCGCATTATGCGCGCGAACGAAAGGAGTATCCGCAGCGTGTCGAAGGGTTCGTGGACCAGGACGGCAAGGTCCACCTCGGGTGGATCGCCTGCCAGGGAGGTTCGACGGTTCGCGAGATCCCTTCCCCGCTGGGGTTTCTTTTTGCGACGGGGGAACACGAACTCCCCGACCAGGCCGTGATGGCGGTCCACGGCCTCTCGTCGCTACAGAAGGCGGTGGAGCCGGGGGACATCATGAACTCCTCCGGCGCGACGGACTGGACGTACGTCATTACGGTGCTCCTGAGTTTCGGAGCGGGTCTGCTGACATACAAGAGCATCTCCGGAGAGAGACGTGACGGTACGCTCACGCTCGTCCTTGCGAATCCTGTTTCCAGGGCCACGATTCTGCTTGGTAAATTCCTGGCCGCTCTTCTGGCGCTTGCCACCGTGTTTGTCGTCTCACTGCTTGCCGGCGTGATACTGCTGGAAATCCTGGGGACTGTGCACCTCGGCGGAGACGAGTGGATTAAGATAGGTTTGTTCGTGATCCTGAGCCTGATATTCCTCTCGGTGTTCGTGTTCGCCGGCCTGCTCTGTTCCGTGTTCACGCGGGGTCCCGTTCTCTCCGCGGTGGCGTTTCTGTTCGCATGGATGGCGCTCGTATTCGTGATCCCGAACCTGGGAGGCATCCTCGCCGGCCTTATCGGGAGTGCGCAGACTCCGCTGCAGGTGCGTGAGGCCGCAAAGGGGATCCCCGACAGGTATACGCTTGCTCCCTCGATGAGCGTCGACCAGGTCGCCACGGTCAAGCTCGAAAGGGAGAGTGCGCGGGAGCGATTGCTCATCTCATACCTCCGTTCGCTTGTGGCACAGATTGAACTCGGGCGTGACCTGACGAGAGTGTCCCCCGCATCCGTTTTTTCGTATGCCGCCGAGAAGATCGTTGGGGGCGGGACGTTCCGGCTCAACCGTTTTGTGGACAACGCCGTCCGATACAGGGAGGGCTTCCTGCAGGCGATCATCGCGGCGGACAAGAGCGACCCGAAGAGCGAACACCGGTATGTCCCGTGGTGGTGCGGGGGAAATCACTTCTCCATGCTGGCGGTTGACCCCGGGCCGGCGAAGGAGTTCCGGGATATCCTCCCGTCGGCGGGTGAAGGCCTCTCAGCGGCATTCTGGGACGTCTTCCTCCTGCTCCTGTATACTATCATCGCATTTGCGGTTGCGTTCTGGCGGTTCGCCAGGCAGGATGTCGCCCCGGCGCCCGGGACGTAGGAAACGATCACTCCCGCCGGCGGCAGCGCCCTGAATCGCATATTCCGTTATCGGAAAACGAGCGGGGTAATCATTGTGGGAGTCCAGGAATCCTTATCGATATTAACGAGGACCAGCCTTCGATGACGGACATTGTGAAGAAAGAGATACTCGAGAACCTGAGCACATACAGATTCTATGTCCTGACCGGTCTGATTTTCTCGATGATGCTTATCAGCATTATCGTCTCTTACGGCGATTATCATCTGCGCGTGGAGAACTACAACATACTCCGTCCCGGGCCCGGGGAGTCCGACAAGATCATACTTCCGCCCGAGCCGCTCTCGATATTCGCCCGGGGGCTCGATGCGAACGCCGGCCGGCTCTACCAGCTCTCGTCCCGGGGGATCCAGGTGCAGCCGAGCCAGCAGTCGATAAACCGTGTCTCATCCCTCTTCAGCCTCCCCGACATGCTCTTTGTCATCAAAGTCATACTCGCACTCGTCGCGCTCCTCTTTTCGTTCGATGCCGTCTGCGGGGAAAAGGAACAGGGGACACTCAAAGTCATACTGGCCGGGGGGATCCGAAGAGCCTCCGTACTTCTCGGCAAGCTCGCCGGAAGGTATCTGCTCGTCTTTGTCCCATTCTTTGTCCTGTTCCTGATTTCATCGATCGTAGTGTCGCTCCTCCCGGATGTCAGGGCCGGGAATGAGTACTGGATCAGGCTCGCGATAATCCTCGCCGGTTCAGCTCTCTACGTGGCGTGCTTTATTGCGCTGGGGACGCTGATCTCGTCGCTTGTCCACCGGAGCTCCACGTCGATGATGGTCGGTCTTGCCGCCTGGGTCCTTCTGGTGTTCGTGGTCCCCAACATGGGAGCAACCGTGGCACAGGCGATCGGCGACGTCCCCCCCGCCGATCGGGTCGAAATGCAGCAGCGGCTGGCGGTGATTCAGTCGGTGTTTGAGACGCAACAGCAGATGAAGAACGCNNCGTCGTCCGGTGCTCCCCTTCCGGAGCGTTTGGGTTCCTGGTGACCGAGATGGCGAACACCGGGATTGACAGGGACATCCGGATCAAGGACGCGATCTGGATGTTCGTCGAGAGGAATTTCAAGCGGTTTGGCGGGCTCGAAAAAGGGGAGGCTGAGCAGTTTCAGTTCCGTCCTTCTTCAGCGGGAGAACAGATCACCGGCGTTGCACTCGCCGATGCTCTTCTCTTGCTCATCATGCCGGCGGTGCTTGTCGCGCTTGCGGTCGGATCGTTCATGCGGTATGACCCGCGGTGAGTAAGTTCACAGCATGATCCGCTGTGAGGAGATTCACCGCGAGATCCGCTGAGAGTCGGTTCAACGCGTGATCCGCGGGGGGCCAAAATAACGGAGACAATCACATGCTTCTCCACATCATCCGCAAGGAGTTCCACGAAAACCTCCTGAACGTGAGGTTCCTGGCGGCCTGCGGAGTTTCTCTCCTTTTGATGATCTCCTCGATAGCAGTTCTCACGCGGAGCAACGAGGAGCAGGTCGTGGACTACCAGAACAGGGTCCGCCAGCAGGATGAATTCATCGACAGGTTCGGGCACATCAACAGACTGGGCTGGATGTCCAGCACGAAGAGGGGACCGTCCCATCTCCAGTCGCTCGTCCTCGGTGTCGACGAGGAGGCCCATCAGGATAACTTCATCAGCAACCCCGTCCCCGCGCTCATCACCCGTCTCGATTTCGTCACGACCGTCACGATCATTATGAGCCTCGTGGCCATACTCTTTTCGTATAACGCGATAAGCGGAGAGAGGGAGGGGGGTCTCCTGAGACAGATACTCGGCACGGGGGTCTCAAGGAGGGTGCTCCTCATCGGCAAATTCCTGGGGGGGCTTGTCAGTCTCCTTGTTCCGTTTACGATCAGCGTTCTGGCAGGCATGCTTTTCCTTGCCCTCAGCCCTTCCATTCAGCTTCAGCCGACGGATTTCTCCGTCTTCGCAATGCTCCTCCTTGCTTCCTGGTTCTACGTTGCCGCGTTCTACGGGATCGGGATCCTTTTCTCGTCCCGGTCGCACACTTCGGGCCAAGCGATACTGAAGTCTCTCTTTGCGTGGGTGGTTCTCGTGCTGGTAATTCCGAATGCCGGTCCGTTCCTTGCCGCCGAGTTCTACCCCATTCCTTCAGCGACGAAGCTGGCCCAGGAGCAATATTTAATCACGGACAGGGAAAGAGACGCGATACTCGTGCAGCGCAGATACGCGATGATTGAAAGCAGCTTTTCCGATTTGAAAGATGTTCTCGAACTCCCCCAGAATCGGATTCAGGAGAGGTTGAAGTCCGATCCGGCGCTGAACGAACGATTTAAGCTGTACGCAAAAGGATGGGACGAGATCATTGCCGTGACAAACAGGGAACAGCAGGCAAAATACGCGAAACTCGAAGAAGTATTTCAGCGGCGGTCCGACGTTCAGGAAGACATTGCGGGGGTCATCACATCTGCTTCTCCACTTTCCAGTTTCGTGTTCATTGCGACCGACCTCACCGAGACAGGGCTCGAGGCGGACCGGCACTGGGGGAGGGAATTGGGCGAATACAATCGTTCGCTCGGTACGTACGCGGACGCTCAGTACAAGAAGGCGATGGAGCGGGACCCTGCGTTTGACAGCAATGATTACCTCGACCTCCGGGCACGACCCCGGTTCCAGTATCATCCTGCAGGGCTTCTGGAGAGAGTCGTCCCCGATCTCCCGCAGTGGGGCGTATTGATCGCATTCAATTTGATATTCTTTGCCGCAGCCAGTGTCAGCTTTCAACGATACGACGTCCGTTAACCGGGGGGGTAGAATGAGACAACAGCGCCGATTCCTGATGTGTGCCGCCGGAAACCGGCGTTCCATCCCCACGCCGTTCGGCTCGCCGGGCGGACACAGACTCTCAATCCCCGTGCCGCTCGGCACGCCGGCCGAATACCGGCATCCAATCCACGCGCCTCGCTGGTCTCCCGCCCCGTGGCGCGGGAGGGCTGCATGCCTCGGTCTGGCGCTTCTCATCGCCCAACTTGTCGCGGCACAGATGCTCTACAACCCGAACGACGAGAGATTCAAGTCGCTCTACCTGGAGAAGACCCAGAGCGACTACAGGATGCAGAAACAGGATTTCCAGCGGCAGAAACTGCTTCATGACAAGGGGCTGATATCAGAACGGGATTACAGCCAGTCGGAAGCGTCGTTCAAAGCGGCACAGATCACCTACCAGCAGGCCATTCTCTCCCTGGCATTCGAGCAGCCGCACATCACGATCGACAACGGGATCAAGTACCAGGGGAAAGACGGAAAAAAACGGGTCCGGCTGACATTGCGGAACACCACCGGGGGGCTCATCGAGGGGAGAAAGATTGAGCTCGAAGACTTCGAGGGGATCAGGACCGACAGGATAGCAAACGTCTACGTCTCACTCCTCAACGACGCGAAAGCGATCGTCAGCAAGCCGTACGAGGCGAAGATCGAATCAATGCCGTTCAACAAACCCATTGCTGTGGATTTCTTCCTCCTCCAGGATCTGGACAATGTGACGGTGAAGTGCGTGTACGGTGACAAGACCGATGAAAAGAAAATATTCCTTCAGAAGGACGAATCCGCAAACCGGGTCCTGATCAGCTCCGAGCAGTTCTCCCAGGAAGCGGACCTCGGAGCGCGGGCGAACTACAACCTGACGCTGGAGCTCTTCTCGAGCTCCGACAACGTCTACAAGCTCGACGTGTTCAACCTGCCGCGCCAGATCGCCTGTGATTTNNCCCGACAGGTACGACAGCACTTCCTTCATGATCGATGCGCCGATTACCTTTTTCGCGGCGGCAATACCGCGGAGCGATGCGGAACAGGTTGCCGATAAGGAGAAGAGATACACTGCCGCCGAGCTGGACAGGATGAACATCAGCTACATCAGGCTCGAGCTCGTCCCGCGCGGCGTGGGGAGGATACAGGTGAGGGCTGCGAATTTCTACCAGGAGCTCAGGCCCAACGAGCGGGTGCAGATGAATCTCACGGT
>PMND01000009.1 GCA_003161955.1 Ignavibacteriota bacterium
CCCGCTCTGTGGGACCCCGCTCATGAGCGGGACCCAGGAGCGGGGCAATCTGCCCCACGAAGCAACCCGTTAGCATAGTATATCGGAGTCCTCATGCAGATCAGCCTGTCAATGAAGATCGCCCTGGTTGCCGGGGTGGTGCTCCTCCTCCTGGGGAACGGGTTTATCGTCTACAAGAATTTCGAAACCGAGTGGCGCGGGTACCAGAAGGAATACCTGGCGATGGTCCACGAGAAGACCACCGATCCGCAGATGAAGGAGATCATCGCCGCCCGGTCCCCCCGCATCGAGCAGCTTGTCGTCACCGGGTTCGGGAAGGAGCGGGTTGACAGGTGCGTTACCTGCCATATGGGGATCGACGACGCGCGGTTTGCCGATGCTCCACAGCCGTTCCGCACGCACCCGAAGATGCCGGGGAACCATCCGTACAGGACGTTCGGGTGCACGACGTGCCACGCCGGGAACGGAAGGGGACTGTCGGTAATCGACGGGCACGGTACGGGCAAATACTGGACCGAACCCCTTCTCAAGGGGGTGCAGATCGAGATCGGCTGTGCCAAATGCCATCCGTCTCCCTATCTTCCCGAGACCCCTGTCATCCGGAAGGGGGCGGCTCTCTTCCACGCTTCGGCATGCTACGGGTGCCACCGGATTGAAGGGGTCTCGAACGGCAAGCTCGGCCCTGAGCTGACGCGCGTGGGGGCGAAGTGGCCGATCGAGTATATCCGCGAATCGATCGTTTATCCGAAAGCGAATTCACCTCTCACGATCATGCCCACGTTCAATCTGAAAGAGGAGGATGTCGAGGCGCTCACGGTCTACCTGAAAAGCCAGACGGGGGAAAACCTCGTTCGTGGCCCTGTGACGCAGTACGACAGCCTGAAGGAATGGAAGTCGAAGAAGCCTCTGGACGTCCCCGTCACGGTTCAGGCGGGGGAGACCCTGTTCCGTGAAATGGCCTGCAACGCGTGCCACACAATCAACGGTATCGGGGGAAAGATCGGTCCCGACCTGAGCGTCTACGGACTGCAGCGGACAAAGGAATACATGATCCAGCACCACATCAATCCCCGCTCGCTGATCGCGGGGTCGATCATGCCCGACTTCGACTACTCCGTCTCTGAGCTGGAAGCTCTCTCTCTCTACCTCTCTTCCCTGAAGAAGCTGACGGTGGATAACGCCCTTGTGTACGCCCCCCTGAAAGAGCAATGATCGAATACGGCGTCATATTCCTTACCGGCGCTCTGGCGGGTCTCCATTGCATCGGCATGTGCGGGGCGGTCGTCCTCGCCTATTCTCTCCAGGTTCAGACAGGGGCGGCGGCGGCGCGGAACCGCCTCACGGCCTCTCTCCTCCGCCACGGGACGTACAACGGCGGACGGGTCCTGTCGTACGCGGCACTGGGGGCTCTCCTGAGCGCTGCGGGGCTCCGGCTTGTCTGGGTGAGGAGCGCCGGAGACTATCTGTCGATCGCCGCCGGGGCGGTCATGGTCCTCGCCGGAGTTGCGATGCTGGGCTTGGTGAGAATACCGTCGCGCATATCGCTCGGCGGGAGCGGCGGAGTGGTGACCCGGCTGCATGCACGGCTGTTGCGCGGGGCATCCCCTGTGAACACGCTGGCGCTCGGCTTGCTGACGCCTCTCCTTCCGTGCGGCATGCTCTACGGGATGCTTGCGAAAGCCGCGGCCGCGGAAACGGTCGGCGGCGGAGCCCTCACGATGGCGGTGTTCGCTCTCGGTATGACCCCCTCGTTGACTGCACTCGGCTGGTTCTCCTCGCTCTTCACGCCCCGGATGCGAAAGGGGGCGGAGCGGCTTGCGGCGGCGTCGATCATACTGATGGGGATCGTACTCCTGTTGCGCGGCCTGCACATCCCCTTCCTGGGCCTCGTGGAGCCGCAGGGAGCGGCGTGCTGCGTGCCTGCAGCCTGAACATCCCCCCGCGGAGGGAGCGATATGAAAGACAAGATCACAGCGACAGGGAGCAGACGAATGACCCGATTGCAACGATGTATCCGCTGCGGAGCCGCGCTTGGCGCGCTCGCGCTGGCAATTGCCCTGGAAGGAAGCAGACTCGATGCCGGTGACAACGGTGCTCCGGTCTCTCCCCCTGTGACCCCGGAATCAATCAGGTCGGGCGAATCTGTTTTCTTTGAATACTGTTCCGGCTGCCACGGCAGGCGTGCCGACGGGCGGGGGCCGGAGTCTCTCAACCTCGACCCGAAACCCCAGAACCTCCGCAATGCGCAGTTCGTGAAGCACATGACCGACGAGCGGATCTACACCTCCGTCAGCGGCGGCGTGCGGGGGACGGCGATGCCGGCATGGGAACTGGCTCTCTCGTCGGAGCGGCGCTGGAACGTCATTCACTTTATCAGGTCTCTGACCGCGGACGACACGATTGCGCTCCCGAACAGCATCGCCCGTCAGGCGGTCGACCCGGGGGCGAAGAACCCGCTGCCGGTCGATGAACACTCCTCCGCGGCCGGACGGAAGATCTTTCTGAGCTATTGCGCGAGCTGTCACGGGCAGAAGGCGGATGGGAAGGGGATACTCGCCCCGAACCTGGTCCCTGCGCCGCGAAACCTCGTCGCCATCACCTCGTGGGGTGAGAAGCCGTTCATCGAGTACCTGGCTGATGCGCGTGTGTACGACTCGGTCACCAACGGCGTCCCGGGAACCTCCATGCAGCCATGGATCGGCGTTCTCGACGACGTCCAGAGGTGGCAGGCGATCTGCTTCCTCCGGTTCGAAGGCGCGCGGGAAACAAAGGCCCGGTCAGGGGATGTGACGGTGACCAAATGACAGTTGAGACTTGAGAATTGAAAACACAGACACATTTCCATCTTCACGTTAACCCACACTCCCAGAAGTCTGCACGACAACGAAAGGACTACCTATGAACGACACCGCAGTCATCCATGAGGACACAAGCGCCCGGTGGTTCATATACACCGCCGTGACGTTTTTCCTCGTGACAATTCTGATCGGTATCCTCATGGCCACCAGATTTGTCTTCCCTGAATTTCTCGGAGGGATCGCCGCGATAAGCAACGGACGCATCCGTCCCATCCACACGAACGGGGTCCTGTTCGGCTGGCTTCTTGCCGCGAACATGGGGCTGGCGTACTTTGTCGTTCCGCGGCTGTGCGGGACGAAGCTTTTCAGCGAAAAGCTCGGACTTGCGACGCTTGGGCTCTGGGTGGTCATCATCCTGGGGGCCGTGGTCACCCTTGCGTCGGGCGACACACAGGCGAAGGAATACCTCGAGCTGGACACGACGCTGGACATACTCGTGACGATCGCGTGGGTGATGTTCTCGGTCAACATGTTCGTGACGATAGCGAGGCGCTCGAAAGAGCGGCAACAGATGTACGTGAGCCTCTGGTACCTTATGGGCACGCTGATCTGGACCGCCGTTCTTTGGATCGTCGGCAACCNNTGGTGGTTCGGGCACAACGCCGTCGGACTCATATTCACGCCGATGGGGCTGGCAATGGCCTATTACTACATTCCGAAATCGACCGGGAACCCCCTCTACAGCCACAAGCTCTCTATCGTCGGGTTCTGGACGATCGCGTTCCTGTACATCTGGAACGGCGCCCATCATATCATCTTCGGCCCGATACCGACATGGCTGCAGACCGTGGCGATTCTCTTCAGCATCTCCCTCCTGATCCCGGTCTGGACCGCGGTCTCGAACTTCTACGGCACTCTCCGCGGCAAGTGGACGCAGGGGAACTATGTCGTGAAGTTCCTTGTCGCGGGGACGACTTTTTATCTCCTCACCTGTTTCCAGGGACCGATGCACTCGCTCCGCACCGTGAACCAGATCGTCAGCAAAACCGACTGGATCATCGGGCACGCACATATGGCGCTCTTCGGGGCGTTCTCGTTTTTCGCGATGGCGGGGATCTATTATACGCTTCCCAGAATACTCAAACGCCCGATGTATTCCGACAGGCTCGGGGAATGGCATTTCTGGCTGTCGTTCGTCGGGTTCCTGGGCTTCGCTGTCAGCCTGTGGATCGGCGGGTTCGTGCAGGGACTCCAGTGGATGAACTACACGATCTCATTCCTGGACACCGTCAAAGCGATGTACCCGTACTACCTGGTGCGGCTCCTTTCAGCCGTCATCATGATCGCCGCCCAGTTGTTGTTCGCTTTCAATATCCTGAAGACCGCGCGCGGCGGCGCGCAACTGAAACCGGCCATGGTCTAACCGAAGGGAGAACACACAATGAAATTCGAGGCCAAAGCGTTTCTTCTCGTCATCGGGGTCGTGGCGTTCATGTTCCTCGGGACGTATTTCACGATGATCGTCCCGCTCACAGACCCTGCGCTCTACACCCCCACGAAGGACGCAAAACCGTATACCACTCTTGAAGCGAAAGGGAAGAAAATCTACGAGAGGGAAGGTTGCGTCTATTGCCACACACAGCAGGTGCGGAACCTGCTGGAGGAGACCCAGCGGTATGGCATGGGGGAGGAAGAGACGTTCAAGCGGTTTGGCATCCGCACGCTCATACAGGCCCCCCCCTCCCAGCCCGGTGAGTACGTGTACGATCAGCCGCACCTCCTCGGCACTCGCCGTGTCGGTCCCGATCTCGCCAGGGTGGGGGGGAAGTACGACAACACCTGGCACCTGAACCATTTCCGTGATCCGCGGAGCACCTCGCCGGGCTCCCTGATGCCCGCCTACACGTGGCTGTACGACAAAGCCGGGCAGCCGACGGGTGAGGCGGTCGCGCTTGTCGCGTATATCCAGAAGCTGGGGACGAACTACCGGTGGCGCGAGGAAGGCGTCGAGCAGGCGCGTGCTCTCCAGTCGAAGCGCGCCCCCGCAGTTCCCGCGCAGCAGGCTGTTCCGCCGACGACGACACAGGAGGGTGCACAATGAGCCAGCCGACAATCGAGTACACCGACGATCCAATCCCGCAGAACAATGAGCGGGGGCCCGGGTGGTTCCTGAAGATCGCTTACGTCGTCATCGCGCTCACCTGCGTGTATTATCTGTTTGCGAACTGGAACTGGAAATCCAGCTACCAGGAGCAGCAGGAGAAGATCAAGTCCGAGCTCGCGAAGTGATCCGGACTCTGGAGACGTATCACCGGAAACGGCGTCTCGTGGAGGCGTGCAGCACCGTCGCCATCATCGTGATGCCGTTTCTGAATATCTTCCGGCTCGACGTCCCCACGCTCCGGTTCTATTTCTTCAACAGCGTCCTCTGGCTCGACGAATTCTATATTCTCTTTCTGGCCCTCATGCTGTTCCTCTGGGTTTTCGTGATGTTCGCGATGCTCTACGGGAGGGTATGGTGTGGATGGATGTGTCCGCAGACGGTTGTGAGCGAGCTTGTCCGCTGGTGGGAGGGGAAGACGCGGCGGATGTTCAGGGTTCCCCGCTCGGGGGGGGCGTTCTGGCGGCGCGGGGGGTCGTTTGCCCTCGTGGCGGCTGGGACGGCGGCGGTGTCGCTCCTAATCGGATTCAATCTCGTTGCCTTCTTCGTTGACCCCGTTTCGATGATCCGGGACATCGCGGCCGGGAGGCTCGGCGTCGTCACCGGGGGGATCATCGCGGGGATTGCCGCGCTTGTCCTCGTCGACGGACTGTACTGGAGAGAGAAATTCTGCGCAAAGGCGTGCCCCTACGGGATGATGCAGATGCTTGTGACCGACAGCAGGACACAGATCGTTCAGTACAGGACGGAACGGGACGAAGAATGCATCGAGTGCAAGGCCTGCCTCCGCGTCTGCTCCATGGGGATCGACATCCGTGAATCCCCCTACCAGAGTGAGTGCATCCAGTGCGGAGAGTGCGTCGATGCCTGCGCGCAGATACTCGCGCGGAAGGACACGCCGACGCTCATCGGGTTCTCCTGGGGTACGCACGAGAAGTCGGGGGGCCTGGCCGCGCGGCTCGGATTCGTGGACGCAAAGCGGTGGATCATGCTTGCCCTGACGATTGCGTATGCGGTCGTCCTCGTGTTCCTGGTCAGCATCCGCCAGCCCGTCTCTCTCAGTGTCAGCGGTGACCGCTCGACACTCTTCAGGAAAGGGGAGGACGGGCGTATCTACAACGATTACAGCCTGAAAGTCGGCAACCGGAGCCTGAGCGACGGCGCGTTCAGCCTGCAATGCGTCCCGGGGCCCGCCGGGCCGGAATGCACGCTCCAGATGGGGGAGAACCCCGTCCCCCTGAAATCGCGGGAAGTCCGTACGATAAGGTTCTCGATCAGCACCGGAGGCGCCAGCCTTCACCCGGGGCCGAACAGGCTCATGCTGAAAGCGATGAGCGTCGCCGACACCACTGTCGCGGCAAGCACCGAGGCGGTCTTCTTTATGCCTGAATCACCCGCCGGACTCTGAATGAAACTTCATCAATCGTGAGGAGGATATGAAGCGAGCAATTTACGGGACGATAGCGTTCTTCGTCTGTGTGCTTATTGTCGTCTGGGTGATCTCCCTTCAGCACCCGGTCCATCCGGTGAAATACGAGGATGGACGGGTCGTCGCGGCCGGGCACTGATGACACTGCCGATGACCGGGCCGGCTCCCGCCGCCGATGCAGAGGGAGCCTGCTCTCTCTGCGGGCTTCGTCTCCCGCGCCATCCCCACCGCGCCCTGATGCACGGGGAGGAGCTCCTTTTCTGCTGCGGGGGGTGCAGGAAGGTGTTCCTTCTCCTCTCGGAGAGCGGCCTCCTTGAGGGAGATTTCCGCAGCTCTGATCTCTATCAGACCAGCCTCCGGCTGGGAATCATCGGCCGCCCCGATGAAGATCCCGCCCCCGAAGCAGCCCCCCCTCCCCTCAACGACGCCTCGGAAATCGTGTACCACATCGAAGGGATGTGGTGTTCCTCCTGCTCCTGGCTCATCGAGAAGGTGATAGCCTCCCAGAAGGGTGTTCTCCGGGTCAGTGTGATCTACGCCTCGGACACCGCCAGGATCTCTTACCGGCCGGAGCAAATCGCTCCCTCTTCCATTGCCGCTGCTATCGAAAAACTCGGGTACCGGGTCTCGTCTCCGGAGGCCGAGTCCGACGTCCGCGCCGAAGAGAGCCGCTCACTCCTCATAAAAATGGGCGTTGCACTCTTCCTGATGATGAACATCATGTTCTTCAGCTACGTCCTGTATATCGGATACTTCCAGGAAGTCGCCCGGGAGATGCAATCGCTCGTCCCCGTTATACTCCTCGGTCTGGCGCTCCCGTCAGTGTTCTGGTGCGGCCTCCCCATTCACAGGAAAGCGTGGGCCGGGCTCCTGAACGGCGCGCCGACGATGGAGCTTCTCTTTTCTATCGGGATATTCGCGTCGTTTTTTTACAGCGTCCACACCGTCATTGCGGGGGGACTCAGCCTCTACTTCGATACGTCGGCCAGCCTGGTCGCGCTGCTCCTTGTGGGAAAGTTCCTTGAGATTTCCGCAAAACACCGGGCATCGGACGGGATCGGCCGCCTCAACCGGATGCTGCCGAACAAAGTGCGTATCCTGGCGCCGGACGGCGAACGACTCGTCTCGACCGGGAGGCTCCGGGTCGGAGACGAATTCGTTGTGAAGTCGGGGGAGAAGATCCCGGCCGACGGGGTGGTTGTCAGAGGCGAAGCGTCGGTGGATGAATCGCTCCTGACGGGCGAGTCGCGCCCGATCCGGAGGGGGGCGGGGGACAGAGTGATCGCCTCGTCGATGAATGTCAACGGACATCTGACGGTCAACGCGACGTCCGTAGGGGAGGGGACGCTNNATCACCGTCCTCGTGATTGCGTGTCCCTGCGTCCTCGGGATGGCGACCCCTCTTGCCATCGCGGCGGGGATCGGCAGCGCCGCGAAGCGGGGGATACTGATACGTGATGCGGAAGCTCTTCAGCGCGCGGCTGCCTCGTCGGTGGTCGTGTTCGACAAGACGGGGACTCTGACGGAGGGACGGTTCGCGTTCAGGGAGTGCCGGGCGCCGGACGGTGACGAACGGACCGCTCTCCGGCTCCTGGGATCTCTCGAACGGTCCTCGAGCCACCCTCTGGCCGCATCGATCGTGGCCGCCTGCTCGGAGCGGGGGATAGGCCTTCTGGACGGAGTGGAGATCCGGATCGAAGAAGGGAAAGGGATCGCGGGAATCGTTGAGGGGACGCGCGTGGCGACCGGCACGGAGGCGTTCATTCGCGGCGAGGGATTCAGAGTTGAGGAGGAGGACAGGGTATGGGCCGAACGGAAACGTGCGGAAGGGAAGACAATTATCTATTTTGGGCAGGGGGGGGGAGGGGTGGCAGGATTGTGTCTCTTTGGCGATCTCCT